>JACQMA010000197.1 GCA_016203825.1 Deltaproteobacteria bacterium
CGTCGACCTATCGGGATTGAGGGAGGCGATGCAGCCCATTGGATTCTCGTCGACTGCGGTGATGTTGTGGTACACGTTTTTCACGACGATGAGCGTAACTTCTATCTTCTCGAAAAATTGTGGAGCGATGCTCAACGCGTCAGGTTCAAACTCACATGAAACCTCGTCCGGTCATGTTGATGATTTTGGATGGTTGGGGATGGGGTGCTCCCAATGCCGGGAACGCGATTCAACTCGCCGACACGCAGGCCTGGGATATGCTCATGATGCAGTATCCGAAGGCATTCTTGACAACCTGTGGTGAGGCCGTCGGACTCCCCGATGGCACGATGGGCAATTCCGAAGTGGGTCATCTCAATATCGGTGCGGGCCGTATCGTTTATCAGGATTTGACGCGGATCAACCTGGCGATTCGCGATGGTTCCTTTTTTCGAAACGATGTTTTGGTGAACGCGTGTCAGCAAGTTGCCAAGAAGGGTGCTGCCCTTCATCTCCTTGGCCTGTGTTCTGATATCGGAGTTCACTCGCATCTCGATCATCTGGACGCACTGTTGACGCTCGCCAAACGAGAAGGGGTTCAACGTGTTTCTATTCATGCCATCACGGACGGTCGGGATTCGCCACCAACGTCGGGCAAGGGTTACCTTGAACGCGTTGAGCGAAAGGCGAAAGAAATGGGAAACGCCCAGATCGCAACCGTCGCGGGTCGCTTCTATGCCATGGATCGTGACAAGCGCATGGAGCGAACGGACAAGGCGTGGCGAGCGTTCGTCCTCGGTGAGGGTGATCACGCGGCATCTGCGGCCGAGGTGATGGAACAATCGTATGCACAAGGCGTTACGGATGAATTTGTCGTGCCGGCGGTGATCATGCGCGAAGGGCAACCAATCGGGACGATACGCGACGGCGATAGCGTTATCTGTTTTAATTTTCGTGCCGATCGCATGCGCCAGATGGTGCGTGCCTTGATGCAACGACCAAAACTCTCGTCCCTTGTGTGCATGACGGAATACGATGCAACGTTTCAGCTTCCCGTTGCCTTTGCCTCAGAGACGCTCCCGAATATTTTTGGAGAGGTGGTTGCACGTGCCGGACTCAAGCAGCTTCGAATTGCCGAGACGGAAAAATATGCGCACGTGACGTATTTTTTTAATGGGGGAAATGAAGCGCCGTTTCCCGGTGAAGACCGCTGTCTCATTCCAAGTCCGCGCGATGTTCCGACGTACGACCTGAAACCCGAGATGAGTGCCCATGCCGTGACGAAGGAAGTACTGGAACGCATTGCCTCGGGAACGTATGACGTCATCATTCTCAATTTTGCCAATCCCGATATGGTCGGTCACACGGGCAAGGTGAAGGCAGCGATCAAGGCGGTCGAAACGGTCGACACCTGCATGGCGCGCATCATCCCGGCCGTCCTGCATCAGGGTGGTGCCCTGCTCATCACCGCCGATCATGGCAATTGTGAACAGATGATCGACGACAAGGGCGGTCCCCATACTTTTCATACGCTGAATCCGGTTCCGGTGGTCTATGTCGCCGCTGACAGTGCTGCGGTGAAACTCCGTGACGGGACGTTGCGTGATCTTGCGCCGACGCTTTTGGCGATGCTCGACCTCCCACAACCAAAAGAGATGACGGGTCGGTCGCTGCTCATATCATGAAGTTTTCTCTTCTTGGTCGAAGGATTCTCCATTTCATTTTTCCTCCCCGCTGTCCGCTGTGTGATGCGTTTGTGGATATCCACGATCAACCGTGCTCCCCTTGTGAGAGGAGTCTTCAGCGTTTGGAGGGAGATTTTACGCCGATGCGGCTCGATCGCGTGTGGTTTCGTCAGGCCCGATCGTGTCTCGCGTATGAAGGAAAGGTCGTCGATGCGATTCACGCCTTTAAGTATGGGCGCCGCCTTGATCTGATTTCGTTTTTTGCTCATCTCATGCAAGCTGAAGTGAATGGATGCGACGTCATTATTCCCGTTCCGCTCCATACGCGAAAACTTTTCTCTCGTGGCTACAATCAGGCCGCGCTTCTTGCCACGCGCGTGGGGAAGGCGGCATGTATCCCCGTTGTTTTTTTCGCGTTGAAGCGCACGGGTGATGGCGAACCGCAAGTTGGGAAAGAGGGCGAGGCACGGATTGACAATGTAAAGGGGCTCTTTGCCGTTCATGACCGTCGACGCACGCGACTCGAGGGAAAATCAATCCTCCTGATCGATGATGTCCTGACGACGGGTGCCACGGTGAACGAATGTGCCAAGATTCTCATCAAAGCCGGCGCCGCCGCAGTCGACGTCCTCACGATTGCCCGACCGTTGTGACTGTGCTACTTTCAGAGGCAATGAAAGACACCCTCCACCATGCCTTCAATCTCGCCATCGCCTTGGCGCGCAGGGCGGGGACAATTCAACTGAAGCATCTCGGGAACGTCGGCCGCATCGATTACAAAAGCGAAGTGGATATTGTGACCGAGGTTGATCGGGAGTGTGAAGACGTCATTGTCGGCGGGATCCACAAAAAATTTCCCGATCACGATATCCTCGCCGAAGAGGGAAGTGGCACGCGCAGTCGATCGTCCTTTCAGTGGGTGATCGATCCCGTCGATGGAACGGTGAACTACGCCCACGGCTTTCCCTTTTTTGCGGTGTCTATTGGTGTGGCGTACGAAGGAAAACCGGTTATCGGAGTGATCTATGACCCCAATCGTGACGAGCTCTTCAGTGCGATCGAGGGCCAAGGAGCGACGCTCAACGCAAAAAAGATTCGAGTCACGACCGAAGGTGTTTTGCGAAAGTCGCTCGTGGCGTCAGGATTTGCCTATCAAGGCGAAGGCATTGAACAGAACATGAAGCACTTTCGGAATTTTGTGCGCAGCGCCCGGGCCGTTCGTCGTCCGGGATCGGCGGCGATCGATCTCGCCTATGTTGCCTGCGGTCGGATCGATGGATTTTGGGAGATCGACCTCAAGGCGTGGGATATGGCAGCGGGGGTTGTTATTATTCGCGAAGCGGGTGGTCAGATTACAAACTTTGCTGGTGGTCCCTTCGATCTTTATGGTAAAGAGATTCTTGCATCGAATGGAAAGATTCATCAGGACATGGTGCATGTGCTGAAGGGGGCGTGAAAACGGTGATCGACCCGAACAAAAAAGAACGGGAGCCGACGAAGCCAAGTGACGTGTGCTATCGTGCCTTCGAGCTCATGAAGGCCAAGCAATACGCCGAGACCGAAAAACTCCTCGTGAATAACTTGGCGCGCACCGAGGATGAAACGGCCATTGCGCTTTATCACTCGACGCTCGGCGTGCTCTTCAAACTCCAAGGTGAATACCGTACCGCGTGGAAACATTATGAGCGTGCCGAAAAACTCCTTCCCAAAGATCCCGCGCTGAAAATTATTTCCGCGCGACTTTTGATCGATCAGTTTAACGAATATGATCAGGCGATCAAAAAGGCAAAAAAAGTCCTCTCCCTTATTCCGGACAATCCTGTCTTTGCCCATCAGGCCCATATCACGATGGGACTTGCGTATGTCAAAAAGGGGCAGAAG
>JACQMA010000191.1 GCA_016203825.1 Deltaproteobacteria bacterium
CTCGAGCGCCTCCAGCAGCGATCGGCGTCACTCATCCTCGACGGTCTCATGGATGATCTGCGTGGGCGCTACCGTGATGAAAAGGTGCGCAAGTATTTGCTCCGTGTTAAATCGCACATCCTCAAAAATGTAGAGCACTTCGCCGGCCGCCCTCAGGAGAAGGGCGAGGGCATGATCATGATGATGGGAGGCGGCGGGCGACCGGAAGATCCGTTTTGGGTCTATGAAGTGAATCTCCTCCTGGATCAAAGTATCGAGGGAACATCCGCCGAAGCTGCCCCGATTCTCGAAGAACAAAATCCGACGTACGTGAATCTCTTTGGGGCGATGGAATACAATGTCAGTCCCGGCGGGATGTGGTCGACCGATTTTCGCCATATTCGTGCAGGGTCGTTGCTCGCAGCCGACGGTGGCTTCCTCATCGTGAACGCCCTCGATGTGCTGCGTCGTCCCCATGTGTGGGATCAGTTGAAGCGCGTCCTAAAAACCGAGCAGCTCGTGATTCAACAGCCCGAGACCTATTCTCAACTCGCACCGCTTACGCTGAAACCAGAGCCCATCGATATTTCCGTCAAGGTCATTATGGTGGGACCGAGCTGGCTCTATCATCTTTTATGGGAATACGAGGAAGATTTCCCCAAAGTCTTTAAGATCCTCGCCGATTTTGATACGACGATGCCGCTGTCGATGACAAACGCCAAAGAATTTGCCGCGGTCCTCAAGGCCGTTGGCGAGCGAGGCAAGCTCAAACCCCTTGAGGCTTCCGGTCTTGCGATGATGCTCGAACACGGTGTTCGCGAGTCGGGTCAGCGCGATCGTCTCTCAACAAGACTTTCCTATATCACCGATGTGCTGCGCGAAGCGGATCACCTCGCCAATCAAGACGAAGCGCGTTCGATCACCAAGAAACACGTCGATGCAGCCCTCGAGGCAAAGCGGGGCCGCCACGGTCTGATCGAGAGTCGAGTGCAGCGCATGATCGATGAAGGGGTGTTGCTCGTCGATACGCGCGGCAAACGTGTCGGCCAGGTCAATGGGTTGGCCGTGTATTCGCTCGGTTCCACCGCGTTTGGAAAACCATCCCGCGTGACGGCCGTTACGTCGGTTGGTCGCTCAGGGCTTGTGAATATTGAGCGTGAGGCAGGACTTTCCGGTCCCATTCACGACAAAGGGGTTTTGATTCTCACGGGCTACCTTCGTCATCAGTATGCGCAGAAGGCACCGTTGACATTATCGGCATCGATTGCGTTTGAACAATCCTATAGCGGTGTTGAAGGGGACTCTGCCTCATCGACCGAAATTTATGCGCTCCTTTCGAGTCTTTCGGGTGCGCCGATCCAGCAGGGGATTGCGGTGACGGGGTCCGTCAATCAACTCGGCGATATTCAGCCAATTGGTGGCGCCAACGAAAAAATCGAGGGATTTTTTGATGTGTGCAAGGCAAATGGGCTCACGGGAAAACAAGGCGTGATCATCCCGGTTCAAAATGAGCGACATGTGATGTTGCGAGAGGATGTGGTTGAAGCGGTCACCAAGGGAAAATTCCACATTTATTCGGTGAAATCGATCGACGAAGGTATTGAAGTCCTCACGGGCAAGAAGGCAAAGGTGATTCACGATCTTGTCCACAAACGGCTCAAGGCCATTGCGAATGCGGTGAAAGAACCCGGCGAAGCAGTTGGTGCCACGACCACCGTGGTGAGTGGCCCGCATCCACCACCCGCCCCACCGAAGCCACCGAGCCGCACTCGATGAGTGAGTAAAAAGAGTGAGTAAAAAGAGTTGAATTAAAGTATAGTTTTTATATAATAAGGGGGTGGAAGTGGAATTTGAGTTTGATGAGGAGAAAAGTGCGGGGAATCGAGACAAGCACGGCATTGATTTTGTACAAGCACAGGATTTGTGGAAAGGGCCCTATGTGGAATTTGCGGCAAGGCAAGAGTATGAAAACCGGTTCGCAATCATCGGACCAAGAGAAGGCCAATTGTATACGTGCATCTCGACGTTGAGAGAAGGGCGCATCAGAATCATCAGTTGCCGCCGTGCGAGAAAGGAGGAGCGAAAACTGTATGAAAAAACCATCAAAGCGGCCACATACGGTTGAAGAATTTGACAATTATTTTGAAGATCACGATGTTGCCCATCTTCTGGAAACGGAAGCCAAGCGCATCAACGTGGATATTC
>JACQMA010000189.1 GCA_016203825.1 Deltaproteobacteria bacterium
GCCAGTTCCACATCATCCAGCCGCAGGTCGTGAAGTAGAAAAATGTGTCGCGTTCATTCACGTCTGTGTGGAGCATCAGTTCCTTACTGTGTTGCAGGAGTGTCCCACCCGCCCCATGCACGATGCACTTGGGAACGCCGGTCGTTCCGGACGAGTACAAAATGACCACAGGATGATCGAAGGGGAGGGATTCAAACGTGAGGGTGGAGTTGTGATATTTCGCCATGATATCGTTCCACGCATATCCATTTTTTTTGATACCGCTGGGGGTGTTGGGCAGATGTGGAATGATCACCACGGCCTGCAGTGAGGGGATGTGTGATTGAACTTCCGTGATTCGATCGAGCAGTGAAAAGTCTTTGCCGTTGTAACGATAGCCATTCACCGTGACGAGGACCTTGGGTTCGATCTGTCCGAATCGATCGAGAATCCCTTCCGCACCAAAATCGGGGGAACACGACGACCAGATCGCGCCAATACTCGTTGCGGCAAGCATCGCGATGATGGGTTCAGGCGTGTGGGCCGTGATGGCGGCGACACGATCACCTTTGGTGACGCCCTGCGATCTTAAGAAAGCTGCGAACGCCGCAACCTGCTCTTTGAGTTCGCTATAGGTGAGTTGCAAGCGTGGTCGAGATTCCGAAATGGCGGTGAGGGCGACTTTCTGAGGATTACCCTGGAACGCATGTCGAAGGAGATTTTCCGCAAAATTAAGTTTTGCCCCGGGAAACCACGCTACCCCCGGCATTGTCCGCTTGCCGAGGACTTTAGTGAAGGGGGCGTGGGCAATCACGCCGCTCCACTCCCAGATCGATGTCCAAAAATCTTCGAGATGTTCAACGGACCAGCGGTGGAGTTGTTGGTAGTCATGAAAGGAACCGTAGCCATTGTTTCTGAGCCACGACATGTATGCAGCCATCTGAGGAATCATAGTGCCTCTTATGCGCTCACTTGAGCGCAAAAAGAAACCCGGATGCCCCAGGCACCCGGGTTCCCAAGGACTGCCGTATATGGGCGTCCTTCTTTAGATATCGCGGTCTTTAATGGTCTGACGACCATTGTCCTTCGCACGGGCAATAGCCTTATCCAAAAGCTCCCGCACTGCGTTCGAGATCGACTCGACCGCTGTCTCGGAAGTCTGGAAGCCTTTGCTCTTCACGTAATCCTTGATCTTTGACACCACCACCAGAATCTCACTCGACATAATATCCCTCCCTTTCGTTAAGTGGGTGCGGATTCTAAGGATGACCCCCAAATTGTCAAACGAAAATTATCATCAGAACAATTTCTCAGAAAGTTTATTTATGACACCCGTTGCAGGCGGTCGGTGCCTTGGCGTTTTTTGAGGCCTTGTGGCAATCGAGGCACTGGGTGTGAAACGGATGCTTCAGGGCAGAGGCCATGTCGGCCGGTTTTGTCTTCAATGCTGGTTTCAATCCGCCACCGCCATCCGCCTTGACGTGACAGTTGGCACATTTTCCTGCCAGAAGCGGCGCGTGTGCTTGATGAGGAAAATCGACCGCCGATTTTTTGTCCTTGATGCCGGCGATCGTCACCGAAGCGGGTGCATCAGCCGCCCACAGCGGAATCGACCCCGCACAAAGAAAAACAACACCCACCAAGATCATGACCATCTTCTTGAGATGTTCCATATTCCCCTCCCTGTTTGTTATTTTATGCGGAGTGTAACGAAGCGCAAAAAGTTTGTCGTGATGATTTTTAGCAGTTCTTTTACACAACTCCATTCGACCCCGACCGTCTGCATATATATAATGATATCAAACAGAGTACGCCAACTCTACGATTTGGCTGGACTTTTTTTGGCACACCTGCTTTTAGAGCCCGGCTTATGGGCCGCTAGCTCAGTCGGTAGAGCATCGCCCTTTTAAGGCGTGGGTCCCGGGTTCGAGTCCCGGGCGGCTCACAAAGTTGAGCCCCCATCGTGGGGGCTCAACTTTCGTATCACGATCACGCGTTACGACTCACGTGAAGGCATAGGTGAGGGACTATGTTTGATTTCGAGAAACTGGATGTTTATCGGCTCGCGCTTGAGTTTTATAGTGATATCGCCAAGCTGATCGATAAGCTCCCAAAAAATGAATACGCCATCATCGACCAGTTGAAGAGGGCGGCGCTTTCGATCCCGCTTAACATCGCTGAAGGAAGTGGTCGTACACACGATAACGAAAAGAGACAGTTCACGTTTATTGCTCGTGGGTCAGCTTTTGAGTGTGTTCCCATTTTATCATTGTTAGAGCGGCAAAATGCTGTGAATCAGGAAGTTCATGCTGCTTTGAGGGAGAAGTTGATTCGGTTGGTTCAGATGTTAACAAAGTTGGGTCAAAGTTTTTCACGTGATCGTGAAACGTGAACGTGAGTCGAATAAAGCGACCCATCGAGGGTCGCTTTATTTGGTCCCCATCGTCTAGTGGCCAAGGACACTACCCTTTCACGGTAGGAACACGGGTTCGAATCCCGTTGGGGACGCAGAAATTGAATTGGAGCTTTTGCTCCAATTCAATTTCTTTGTCTTCGAGGATGAGAACCGTCCCGCACAGCGGGACTGGTTTCGACCGAGCGCGGGAACCCCGCAACGCGGGGTGTGCGAGGAAGTACCCGAAGGCGAGAGCCGGAGGGTAGAATCCCGTTGGGGACGCAAAGGGAATGACACTCAAAAGCACCAATATTTGGGATGATATTCGGGAAGAAAGTGGAGCAGAGAATGCGTCGGGTTCAGAGCACTCTGATCGCTATCGTTCCTCCGTTCGACGAGGTTCTTCTTCCAGGACACAAGAACAAGAGAAATCGCATCTGAGCTCGTCTTCGCATCACGCCACTCGTCACGGTATTTCGATGAAGTCGCTGATGATGACGAAGAAACATTAGTAACAAAATAAATCGACTTCCTTGCATCAGTTCTCTTGCGTTCTTTGATGAAAAAAAGTACGTGGGCACACACACAATTTCAAAGGGGGAAAAATGGCAGAGAAAAAAGGAAATCCGGCGTTCATGAAACCATTACAGCCCGATGCTGCACTGGGGGCGATTGTTGGCACGACACCACTACCCCGTACCGAAGTGGTCAAATCACTGTGGGTGTACATCAAGAAAAATAATCTCCAGGATGCAAAGAATAAACGCAATATCAATGCCGATGATAAGCTCCTGCCGGTGTTTGGCGGCAAGAAGCAAGTCAGCATGTTTGAAATGACGAAGCTCGTTTCGCAGCATTTGAAATAGGCTTCTCCAGACCAAGACTGGACATCGGGGTGTGACGTGGTGTACTCTCGAAGTATCACACAACAAGGGGGAAGATCATGGAAACCGGTACCGTCAAGTTCTTCAGTGAAGACAAGGGGTTTGGATTTATCACGCCGGACAATGGTGGCAAAGATCTCTTCGTCCACGCGACCGCGATCGTGAATGGTCCCATCACCAAAGACGACAAGGTTGAGTACGAGGTTGGTCAGGGGAAAAAAGGTCCCTGCGCAGAAAAGGTCAGCCGCAAGTCGTAGGGAGTTAGGTTCGATCTCTTGAGAAAAGATTTCCATCACCGTCAACAGGGGAGAGTGCGTCGTCCGCCCGTAACACGGAAGTCGGACGCAGCGCTCCAGCTTGCGCAAAAAACGTCCGTTGATCCATCGGTACGCTTGCGACTCGAGACCACCGGCGGACCGCTCAGTATGCGGGTCTTTGACCTTCTCTGTCCCATCGGCAAGGGACAGCGTGGTCTTATCGTGGCTCCTCCCAAAACAGGAAAGACGACGCTGCTCAAAGAAATCTGCTTAGCCGTGGCGACGAATCATCCCGAAGTTCGTGCCTACTGTCTTCTTGTTGAAGAACGCCCCGAAGAAGTGACGGATTTCAAGCGAACCGTTTCGGCGGAAGTTGTTGCCTCGTCATCCGATCATGACACCGACCACCACATTCAGACCGCCAATGTCCTTCTGGAGCGCGCCATCGGTGAGGTGAATGAAGGCAAGGACGTTTTGATCCTCGTCGATTCGCTCACACGTCTTGCGCGCGTTCACAATCGCGGCATTCGGAACAGTGGCAAAACACTCTCTGGTGGCATCGATGCCAACGCCCTGGAGATTCCCCGTCGCTTTTTTGGGGCGGCGCGTGCGTTGGAAGAGGGCGGGTCGCTCACGATTGTGGCGACGGCGCTGATTGATACCGGCAGTCATATGGACGAATATATTTTTCAGGAATTTAAGGGAACGGGCAATCTGGAGCTTGTGCTGTCACGCAAACTCGCCGACATGCGCGTTTTTCCAGCGATCGAAATCGCGGGATCCGGAACACGCAAGGAAGAAAAGCTTTTGAGCGAAGAGGAACTGAAGGCGACTCACAAAATGAGGTCGTATCTTGCGAACCTTCCCCCGATTGATGCCACCAAGCGTCTCCTTGAAACGCTATCCAAGTATCCATCGAACTCTGAAC
>JACQMA010000194.1 GCA_016203825.1 Deltaproteobacteria bacterium
TATTAATTGTATATTACGTATTCATAAATGATACATTTTTAATGTCATTTTATTGGTGGCGCTCCGCCTTCTTGGTACCATGGTCCTCGAGAGATCGGTCGAATGGTCGATCGAAGAAAACAAGGAGGTGGTTATGGAACGAGGAACATGGGTGTGGAAGGTGATGTTTGGGTTGTTCCTGGTGGGTGGGTTAGCGTTGGGGCTGACGAGTTGTAGTCAGGATGGCGGTGGAGATTCAGAATCGGCAGCGACCCCAACGGTGATTGCCGATGTCTCCCAGAGTTCGTTGAGCGCGCTCGCATCGGGTGGCTTGAGTGCATCGGCGAATAAGGACCTCGATGAAGAACAAGCGGATGAGGAAATTGGTTGGGAATATGAAGAAGAGGATCGCCGCCAGGTGGGTGAGTGTCCGGGTGGCGGAACCGTGACGATCACCTTTGATGATGAAGTGGTCATTGCGGAGGTGATTGACTTCAACCATACGTTCCGCGCCGATTTTTCAGACTGTGTGGTCCCGGCCTGTGCGGGGAACAAGACGATCAATGGGTCGCTCTTGGGTAGTGCCCAAGGAAGCTATGATCGTGATGCGCGCAGTTCATCGCTCGAGCTGCGGCAGTATACCGAAGGCCAATGCTCCGGCCTCGATGTTGATGGCCTTGCGGTCGGGCTCGATATTACGATTGCCTATGATGGTGCGGAGCAAAGTTTCTCAGGTTCGCTGTGTACGGATCCGCCGGGATTGCCCGATGGTCTGATTACATTCGACAGTCCTGAAGATCTGGCGCGACAAGTGGGAAGCGCCATCTGTCAGTAACGCATGTCCCTTTGTGGCGAGGTGCCCCCTCGTCTCTTTCAGGCCGCCCTTCTCCAAAGAGGGGGCGGCCTTGCTTTTTCGGCTGAAATTTGACCTTCTCCCCTCTTCAGGAGGTGGGTCATGCGACGATGCATTATCGCTTTTTTGCTGGGCGGTGTCTTGGCATGTCAGAACGGCATGAAGCCAGCAACTTCTCCGGAGCTCAATTGGCTCGATGAATGGGAAACGGCCGAGACCCAATCGAAGAAGACGGGAACTCCGCTCTTGATCGAATTCTCAACTGAATGGTGTCCGTATTGTCGCTATATCGACGAGCGGATTTTTCCGGATCCAGAGGTTGTCACGCGCCTCGAACGTTTTGTGCGTGTTCGTTTCGACGGGGACAAGGGAAGCGTCCAACCATTGATGGAGCGGTTTCACATTCAGGGATTTCCAACATTTCTCGTGATGGCGCCGGATGGTGCGGAACTCGCACGTTTCAACGACATCAATGTGCCTCAACAATTGATGGATCTTCTCGACCAGGCGCTGGCCGCCTCGCCGGGACTCAAAGAGTTGACCTTGGCACGTTCCCTTGAAGACCGGGGAGAGAATGAAGCAGCGCTTGCGCAATATCGAACAGCTGCCACCATGCTCAAGGAAAAAAACAATCCCGCTCGCGAGGATGCACTCCGCGGGGTGGCCAATCTTCTCGATGAAGATCGCGATGCAAAAGTATCACTTTTTCGTGAGTTGATCGCGGAATTTCCTGAGTCCGCATGGATTCCTTCCTATTACAATGAATTGGTTGATGTCTTTCAATCGGGTGCTCTGAAGCGCGAGTATCGACAAAAGGCAGCTGCCGTTATTGAGGACCGGCTCCGTCGTTTTGCGAAGCTCCCCCAAGATGTGGCGAGGGTGACGCTCGGCGAACACATCACCTTGCTCGCCGATCTCTATGGAGATTTGAATCGTCACCATGACATCCGGCCGTTGTATCTTCGAGCGGCAGAAAAATGCCGCAATCTCATTGATGCCCATGGTGGTGTTGTTGCGAATCGTCACTTGATTGGTGACATTAGTTTTTACTATCGCCGTGCAGGTGAACCCAAACGAGCAATCTCTTTTTTGAAGCAGGCACTCAAACAACTTTCTGATTATTGGCCCGTGTCGACGGGCTATTCTCTCGCCCTCTTTGATCTTGGCGACTATGTTCATGCCGCCGAGTGGGCAGAGCGGGGATATGCTCAGGCAGAAGAAGTGGCCCGTCCAAAAGTTGCGTTCATATGGGCCGAGATTGAGGCTGCGGCTCACCATTATGATGAGGCACGTGCCATTTTGGAGCGGGCGCGTGATGATCTCGTGGCGACGGGTGCAAGTGAGAGTGGCCGCGGGAAAAAAGTGATGGCGAAACTCGTGACGACCATCGACGAATATCGACTTGCAGAGGGTGGGCAGACGGCCAATGCCTCGCTTTAATCGTGAACGCCGTGGCTGGTTTTTTCGACGCCGTCATCCTGAACGAAGGGGATTCTCCGCACGCATCCGACACTATTGGCGATGGGCCAAGCGTCTTGCGGTTCTGGGGATTCTCATCATTGTTGTTGGAGCGTGGTATCTTCGCCATCTTGATCGTTTGATCGAGGACAAATTCGATCAGCCCCGAAAATGGAATCTTCCGTCCAAGGTTTTTTCCGATGCCGAATATCTCTTTCCCGGTGTCGATGTGAAGGTGCGTGACATCGTGGGGAAGTTGGATCGACTTGGGTATCGGGACGTCGGCGTAACAATCGAGCGTCCCGGCGATTATGCGAAAGACGCCGATCATCTCGATGTGTATCTTCATGACTTTGATTATCCTGGTGAGGCTTTCAAGGGATTCCCGGTTCGCCTGCGGTTGTCAGGGTCGATCATTCGGGAGATGACGAGATTTCGGATGAAGGAGTCACTCTCGATGGTACGGCTTGAGCCCGAAGTCGTGGCCCCCATTTTCGACGAGCGCATGGAGGACCGTACCGTGGTCACGCTTGAACAGGTGCCGCCGCAGCTTTTGGAGGCGATCATCCTCCTCGAAGACGAACGCTTCTTTCGCCATCACGGCGTTGATCCCATTGGAATCGTACGTGCGATGTTCGCAAACGTGAGGGTCATGCGCATCGTGCAGGGCGGATCGACGCTCACTCAGCAGCTCGTGAAAAACTTCTTTCTGCATCCGCGAAAATCACTTTTGCGCAAGATCAACGAAGCCCTCATGGCGATCGAAATTGAGCGTCATCACAGCAAGGGAGAAATTCTTCAGGCCTATCTCAATGAGATCTACCTGGGGCAGCGCGGAGTTTCGTCGGTGTCGGGTGTTGCCGAGGCGGCAAAATTTTACTTCGCCAAAAATGTGAATCAGTTGTCGCTTGCCGAGTGTGCGCTGCTGGCTGGTCTTATTCGTTCACCGAATGAATATTCACCATTCCGCAGTTTGGAAGGAGCCAAAGCGCGCCGTGATCTTGTGCTCGACAAGATGCGCGAAGCGGAACTGATGACCGATCAAGAGTATGTGATGGCCCTCGCTGAACCCATCAATCCACCAAAACGGATGATCCGTGTCGTGACGGCACCGTTTTTTCTTGATTACGTGAAACAAGAATTGGCCAACCTCTATTCTCAGGAGGTCTTGGAGGCCGAAGGCCTTCGTATCTTCACGACCCTCGATATGCGCTCGCAACTTTCTGCAGAGGCGGCGGTCGATGAAGAAATTCCACGCCTGGAACACGAGGCCGTGAGCTTGCTTTCCGCCGATCATGCGGGGCAATTGCAAACGTGCCTGATCGCCGTAACGCCATCCAATGGTTATATCCGTGCCATGGTCGGTGGACGAAGTTATGCCGAGAGTCAGTTTAATCGTTGTACCCAAGCACTTCGTCAGCCCGGTTCGACGATGAAACCGTTTATTTACCTTACGGCCTTGGATCCGAGTCGAAGCCAAACCGCGATGACCCCGGCGAGTCTGATTGAAGATCGGCGTTTTTCGGTCGAGGCGGGTGGTGAGGAGTGGAGTCCGGAAAACTACGATGGCAAGGAACATGGTATGGTGACGATTCGCGCAGCCCTCGAAGAGAGTCTGAATATTGCCACGTCCCGCGTGGCCATGGCGGCAGGTCTCGAGCAGGTTGTTCAAACCGCGCGCGATGCCGGTGTTACGAGTCCGTTACTCGCCGTTCCCTCGCTTGCCCTCGGCACGTTTGAAGTAACCCCACTTGAGCTCGTCTCGGCATACGCCATCTTCCCGAATGGTGGCATTCGTGCTGAGTCGATTGCCATTACCAGTGTCGTGACAAAAGATGGTGATGTGCTGGAACGCCGTCGCATCAGCGTCCAGCGGAAGTTTGCTGCCGGCCCTGTCTACGTCACAACGCACCTCTTGCAAGGAGTGGTTGACCGCGGGACCGCGGCGAGTATTCGTGCCTTTGGGTATCAGGGATTTGTCGCTGGAAAAACGGGAACGACATCGAATTATCGTGATGCATGGTTTGTCGGGTTTAATCCTGAATTGTTGGCACTTGCGTGGGTGGGCTACGATGACAATGCTGAAATGAAGAAGATCACCGGCGCGCGGGCAGCCCTTCCCCTGTGGCTCCATTTTTTTCGGGTCGTGTCGCCGCGTTCGCCCCAAGATTTTCCTAGGCCGAAGGGAGTGGTTTTGGTAGAAGTCGATCGTCACACGGGCGGATTGGCTCGGCGCAGTTGTCCCGAGACGATTGACGAAGCCTTCCTGGAAGACACGGAGCCGACACAGGCATGCGACGAAATGACCATCGACGAATCTGCAACATCATTCTGAAGTGGTTCCTCATGCTCGTGGTGGCAATGACGATGGTTCATTGTGCCAAGGTGTCGCGGCCGGGACACAAACGTCTTCCATCCGAAGAGCGAAAAGACATTCCACCGAGCGAGCGTTCCGAAGAGCAACTCCCAACCACCCCCGACGCCTCAACGCCGCGACGAGTTGCATCGCAGCAATTGGTCGACAAGGGAATTGCATCCCTCGATGCCGGGAATACGGCTGCGGCCATGGAATCCTTTCAAGAGGCAATCAATATCGATGCGACGAATGGGATCGCGTATTACTATTTGGCGCGTTCAACCTATGAGGGTGGGCAAGGATCATCGGCGCTGGGCTTTCTTGATCAAGCCGAGGCACTCCTTGGTGATGACCCGGCGTGGCTCGAAGAGATTGTGGCGCTTCGCGACGAAATCGCCGGCGAAGGCGAGTCTTTGGAATGAGTATTACGACCAAAATTGGAGATCGGAAAACGAGCCGACTTCTCTCGGGAGAAGAAGTGGCAAAAGATAACGTGCGGCTTGAAACGTACGGAACGCTCGATGAACTCGTGGCTCACTTGGGCATGGCGCGCAGCCTCCTGAAAGATTCGCCCGTTGCCAAAGAAATTCGCAACCTCCAAGTCGATCTCTTTCGTGTTGGTGCGGAGCTTTCGTGCACGGACCCATCCAAAAACAAATGGGCAGAACCGACAACGAAGACCCATGTCGAAATCCTTGAAGGAAAAATGAAAGCACTCGAGTCTCAGATCAAACTTCCACGATCATTTCTTGTTCCCGGAACGACGCCCGCATCGGCGGCACTCGAAGTTGCACGCACCGTGTCGCGCCGTCTCGAGCGACGCGCCGTTGAACTTTCCAAACGAGGTGAATATGCAAACGATCAAGGCCTGATCTACCTCAATCGTTTGTCCGATTATTGTTTCTTGTTGGCGAGAACAGTCGAAAAAGAAGCAGGTATTCCGTTCGACGCGAAAGACCGTTAACCAATCTTTCGAACCTCATCGAGGTGTTCTTCATTATAGTTCGTGGTAAACCACGCTTCGAGGATTTCCTTCGCCACCGTTTCCGAAATAAAGCGTAGGCTCATACACAGAATATTGGCGTCATTCCATTTTCTCGCCAGCCGCGCCGTTTCCGCATCCCAGCAAAGGGCGGCGCGAGCACCAGGAATTTTGTTCGCAGCCATGCAAATGCCAGTTCCACTCCAGCAAAAGAAGATACCTTGCCCCACCTCGCTACTTGAAACTTTCTTAGCGGCTTCCTTCGCAATCTCCGCCCATTTTCCATTTTTCGCTACGAGATCGCCAACGAGTGTGAGTTGATGATCGCGACGCTTGAGATCATCAATAACAGCATCGGTGACGTGATTTTTGGTATCACTGGCAACAACGAGTTTCATAATGGTACCAATATGCACCTGGTGCTTTTTGGTCAATGGGGTTTAGCCAGCACCAATGACGCGGCCGATTTTGGGGCCGGTTTTGCGTCCGCCAAAGATACGTCTCGCCGCTTGCATCGTTCGTCGACTTGCTTCGAACGACTGGCGCAGGATTTCCACGCGCGTGGCGGTGTTGTGGTATTTCAGCGTCGGAAGTTTTTTATCTTTCCTGCGGCGGTCAATGGTCTTCAAAAAATCGACCATCGACTCAGGAGTATAATTCAGAAAGAAGAGGGCGCGGCCGGCGAAACCATCGGCATACGCCTCTTCGTCACGACGTAACGCATGGATTTCGTCCCAGGTCAGATGCGACCAGTCCATGCCTTTGGGAAGATCGCTCACCATGTGTCCCCATTCGTGTGCGAGGATGCCCGCGAGTAGCGCTTCGTCATCGCCAAATTGCTCCAGGAAATCGACACCGACATAGACATTGTCGTCTTCATCGACCGACGCAATCACACCCTTGGAGGGAATGAGACGCCCGCCTTTCTTTTTGGAAAGAAGCGCAAGTTTCTTGCGCAACCGATCGAGGATGCCGCCACGCGCGAACATCGCGGCAATGTGGGGTGTGAGGGTTTTGGGATCGACCGCCTGCGGGATCGGTTCGCCGAGGAGTTTTTTGACGGCGTCGGCATTGGCGATGGAGCCGCCACGCTCCTGCACCCGACTCATCCACGCCGGCGGGAGACTTAAGATATTCGTATTGATCTTCTCAACGGACATTAGGCGTAGAGTCCACGCATTTCGGAGACGGCGCGGACGCGGTCGATGGCCACCGTAAAGGCCGCAATGCGCATGTTGATCGTGTACTCTTCCGACGTACGATGGACATCGTGAAAGGCATCGACCATGTGGCGTTTGAGCTCGCGCTGGATCTTGTCGCGCGTCCAATAGTACCCCATTCGGTTTTGAACCCATTCGAGATAGGAA
>JACQMA010000181.1 GCA_016203825.1 Deltaproteobacteria bacterium
ATTATGGAAGGATCCATTTCATGGCCCCTTTCCCCCGATGCCAACATTTATATCACCAATTCCCTCAAGGGCATTGTCCCCGTACGTCAGATTGATGATGTTGTGTTTCCGGTGAGGAGTTTTGGCCCCAGAGGGTAATCCATTGTTTTTTCAATAGAATTTGTTTTTTCAAAAAAAGTTCTTCGTCACCTTCAGGGTTCTGGTACCATTTATACATTCTTGTTCACTCACACGAGGGGGGGATATGAAGACATGGTGGCGATGGAGTGGTGTGGTGGTCGTTGCGGTCATGTTTGCCGCATGCGGTGGGGGCGGTGGCAGCAGTGGGGTGGGATCGACGGATGTCGAGGGACTCGACATCGCAGGCCAACTCTCCCTCGTCGAGGCTCAGGATGTGGCAAGCCCTTCTCTTTCTGCAAAGGGTCTCAAAGGTCTGATCAAGGCCCTGACGACCGATACCTCCACACCTTACTACACGGATCCGCAGGACATCTTTGTCTGGGACCCCTCGATGGAGGCGCTGGATCTCATCAATGAAATCCTCTGTTCGTTTGACCAGACGGGGTATGCCGAAAAAGTGAATGAGGGTGACTATGTTGCACTTGTGAATGCCGGTTTGTGCAGTACGGACAAATCGACGGATTCTGGGAACGAATCTTCGAGTGAGACCGTTGAACTTGAAGAATGGACGATCAATTCGAGTCGCGCAGACGACAACAGTGATCAGATCGTCAAGGCGTGGATCGTCGAAGAAGGCGACGAGTTTGAACCTCCATCAGTCATTCATGCAAAAATGACGATTGAAGAAGGCGCAAGCGACAGCAACCCTTACGGTTGTTTTCACATGGACTTTGCGATGATGGATGAATCGGAAAGTTTTGTCGTTGCCCAAGGTTACCTCGAGACCGTCGATTGTTCCGATGGTCAGTTGGAGTATCAGTTTTCGATGACGGGTGCCGATTTCTTTCCTATTGAAGAGGCGGTTCACGCTGTCACCTCGAGTGATGGTTCCAGCGGTCAGGCGATCACGTCCCATTCCTTCTCGGGAGAAGGTTTTAGCGAGAGTGGTCAGTTTGAGGTTGGCTTCAATGCATCGCTTTTTCACGCTATCGACAACAACGGCGGGGAGCGCTGCCTTGCCCGTGATCAGTTTGACAGTTACGTCTATCGGTACGGAGTCTACGCTGAGGATGGAAGCCGACTTGAGCTTGAGAGTCCTGGGTTTGGCATCAAATTTGGCGAATACCACGGGTGGGCCAGTTATTGGGGAATCTGGATTGATGATGCTGTGACACTTGCCAGTGGTGATACGGTTGTTCGCGCGAACCATGATGAGACGTCCGGTGAGGAGTATACCGTCCTCATGGCGCCGGGAAAACTCGTCCGTCACACACGCGAGGATATTACGCTCGCTGATGTTGAGGGGGCGTCGCTGCGGCACTGGGATAACGGCACGGTGTACCAGGTGGAGTTTGACGGGAGTAACCTCAATAAGACCGGAGTCGAGGAATGCGGCGAGAGTGGTTGTACGTTTACCTCCATCGACGCGGAGGCCTTGACCGCCGAGCCGGGGGAATGGGTCAATTTCTGGATGGAAGGTCTCGGTTCACTCAACTTCGAATGGCCGCAAGACAATGTGATCTCAGGCGATATCGTTGTCCAGCTTGATATCAACGAGATCATGAACCCTGATGCCGAAGAATTTGCATCAGGGGATATGACGCTCTATTGCTATCAGGATTGCTTAAGAGCCCCGATCAGCGAGGCTCAGATCAATTGGGAAGGAGGAGAATCACCCTTCTTTGAGAGGGTTGAGGATGTCGGGCAACCCCATGTCTACTCGATCAGCTCTGACGATATGACTTTGACCCTTGATGGCGAACCCGTCGTGGTTGATGCCACGGCGAGTGTTCAGGGTCAAAATCAATGGGGTGTCAACTCCGGTGCGATGGTCAGTTCAACGGATGGTCTGGTCGAGGTGTGGGATGTGTGGGGGCAGGATATGTTTTACACGTGGGAAACAGGTCCCAATCAGTGGAACAAACTGGGGGTCCTCGTTGATTCCGGCGGTGCTGTCGTTGTCATCGATCAACCCATTGGCCTCAATTACACGCATACGGATGGAGTTCGCTATCGTTTGCAGTTTGAAGGTGCCGGAGAGTTGCATGGCATGCCGTGGATCAAGGAAGAGGGAACCGATCGTTGGTATCCGGCCTTCTCGATCGCGGATGGTTCGGAAGTGAGCGACGACGATGGGACGCTCTACTATGTGAAGGCGCTCGATATGGAGCAGCGCATGCAAGAAGTCGATGTCTCGAACTGCAGCTCGATTGACGTCGGTGGATTGGATCTGCCTGAGGCCACGTATACCGATCCGGATATTGGAGCGCGGCCGGACGTGGATAGCGACCCGATCCGATTCTAAGTCCTCTTCACACGCGTGAACCACCAGCCCCGGTCTTCATGACCGGGGCTGTTTTTTGTTTGGATTGACCAAAAAGCCAGGGCATTCTGGTTGTTCGTTATCGATATGCCTCTTTGCGGTGGGCGGCGGCGATCATGGAGACGGTCTTGGTGTCTTCAGAGATGATGTAAAAGAATCGCCATTCACCAATCCGATAGCGCCAGGTAGGGGGATCCCAACCTTTGAGTCGCTTGATGTTGGGGCCCCAGTGGGGTTCGCGGCTCAATTGCGGATAGACATAAGTTCGTAACTTCTCTTCAAAATGACGCGCGCGGTGGAGGGCAAGATCGTCGAGATCCTTGGCAAAACGGTTCGTTTCAAAGATTTTATACTTTGACGAAGCGACCACGGCGGGCTTTGGCATCGGCAGTTCCTTGGCGTAAGCGTCGAACGAGGTTCTGATCCCTCAGAATCGCGTCCATTTCTTCGTCATCGACAAAGGCGTTGTGGCGGAGATAACGATACGCCGCCATTTCAATGCACTTTCCCAAGGGCCGGCGTTCTTGTGCGGCCAAAGTCGAAAAGGCTTCATAGGTATCATCATCCATCCGAATCGTGACTGTTTTGGCCATGGACTCTCCGTATTCAAATGTATTCTATAATATTCAATCTGATGCGGCAATGGAAAAATATTCGCGTGTGTTTTTAAGCAACAAAATCTGGTCAAGGGCCGATACAAGGGGTAAGGGGTGACGCATGATCGTTGGCGGCGAAGGCAGTGGTGACGTAAGGGCTCGTGCCGTGTTCCAGTGTCGTCTTCTTCCGGAAGAGAGGCGAGGGCCATGTCTCGGCCTCGTTGCCTCGTGCGATGAGCAAAAGGACAAAACTCGGTATGACGCGTGTCTTATGACCGCCCCTCGTACTGCGTCAACTTTTCCTCTCAGTGCCTTTTGGAAAATTCCTCCAGGACCTCCTCTTGCTGCAGCTTCTTGTTCAGAAAACGGGTACTCCGCGGAGCTCGTCCGACAGGTCTTGAAGGACATGCTTCAGCATAATGAGAAAAACGACACCTACTATTTGAGTGACCCGGACACGTTTGCCTTTGAACAAATCATCCTCCTTCCCTTTGCTCGTTGTGGACGGTTTCGGGAGATCAAAGAGGGGTTGGCGCGTTTCTATCGCGATGATCTTC
This sequence comes from Deltaproteobacteria bacterium, assembly GCA_016203825.1. GTDB lineage: Bacteria > UBA10199 > UBA10199 > 2-02-FULL-44-16 > 2-02-FULL-44-16 > JACQMA01. The sequence continues at coordinate 3,597 of JACQMA010000181.1, forward strand.
CGCCGAAACATGCTATCCACGCCGAATCAGAAAAAAACCTCTATGCTTTATGGTCGCTACTCAAGGTGTTGGAGTTAAGTACAAGTTTTCCGGCGGGTGCTCGGTTTGATCGCAAAGCATTTTATGGTCGTATGGATGCCGTACTTTTTTCCACCCTGAAGGTTCGGGGAAAAACGGAACGTATGGAACTTAACAAAGGCCAGATGGGCATCAATTTTTATTTACGCCTTTTGGTTGAAGGAGACAAAGAAATCGTCCGCTCAAAGCTGGCCCTTCCTGATGATGCCCTCCTCCAACACCTTTTCGCAGAGGGTTTCCGTCGTCCCTGGATCACATCCGTTCGAGAAAAATACCGTTGAATCATATGAAACGTATTATTATCTTTCTCATGGGCCTTGCGCTGGGGACGTTCTTCGTGTGGTATTTCCCGGCCGCTCGGAAAACAACGGAGGTTCCGGTGACACCGACATCAACATCTGCCATCTACGACACCCTCGCCGGGAGTCAGGAGTGGCTCAACGTCTCGCGACCACTGATGCCTGCCGACCTTCAAGGCCGCATGATCCTCCTCGATTTCTGGACGTACTGTTGCATCAACTGTATGCACGTCATTCCCGATCTTCAAGCCTTGGAACATGAATTCGGCGATGACCTCACGGTGATTGGAGTTCATTCGGGAAAATTCACCAATGAGCGCGATCGCGACAATATTCGTGCCGCAATCTTGCGCTATGACATCGAACACCCTGTGGTGAATGATGCAAACTTTTCGATTTGGGATCGTTTGGGCGTCCACGCATGGCCAACACTCATTCTCATCAACCCGGAAGGAAAAATCGAACGCATCTATACCGGTGAAGGCCATCGTGAAGAGCTGCGTCAGGACATTGAGGGTTTACGCACACGCTCAGCCAAAACATTGGCGCATGGTGGACTTCCCCTCGCCCTTGAACGAACCAAAGTTGAACCATCGGTGCTACGTTTTCCTGGAAAAATTACGTTTGCCGACGATCGCAACCTCCTTTTTGTTTCCGATTCAAACCACGACCGAATTCTTGGCTTCACGCTCGAAGGAGAGGTCAAGGTTGCGATCGGAAAAGGGGACCGACCTGGTCGCGACGATGGGACTTTTGAAGAAGCACGGTTCTTTCGTCCTCAAGGTGTGCTGTATCACCAAGGCCATCTCTACGTCACCGACACCGACAATCATCTTTTGCGCAGCATCGATCTTGAGGCCAAGCGCGTTACGACGATTGCCGGCACCGGTGTCCAAGGACAGGATCGTTTTGTGAAAGATACAGCGGCGTTGAAAACCCCACTCAGTAATCCGTGGGATGTGAGCTTTGATCCTGCGACAAACGAACTCGTGATCGCGATGGCCGGGACGCATCAATTGTGGGGTTATCATCTCGACAAAAAAACAGTACGCGTGATTGCAGGGAACGGTCTCGAATCTATTGACGACGGAGTTTATCCCGAAAATTCCTTGTCGCAACCGAGTGGTATTTCGGAACACAATGGAAGACACTACTTTGTCGATTCTGAAACGAGCTCACTTCGTGTCTTAGAGGGCAATCGCATTACGACCCTTATTGGAACAGGTCTCTTCGATTTCGGTTTGAAAGATGGTCCGCGCGAGACGGCACGCATGCAACACTCAATCGGCGTTTTTGCCGATGGGAGTGGCGTGTATATTGCGGACACCTATAATCATGCGATTCGTTTCTATGATGTGGAGAAGAAAATATTATCAACGCTCGATCAATCTCACTTCAATGAACCCAATGACATCGTGAAGATTGGCAATAAACTCTACGTGACGGACACGAACAATCACCAGATTCGCGTGATTGATCTCACGACCCGCATCGTCACCACGCTTCATCTCACGTCGCTACCATCATTGAGCGCCTCGCTGCAGTGCGAGGGTGATGCATGCATTCCTACGTCTCGTAGTCGCGTTTGAGGAAGGTAAAATCGGTGAAAGATTTTTGAAGGTTGTCGAGAAGGGGTTGAAGTTGTGACTGTTTCTCAAAGAGAAACCCGATCGAGCGTTGCTGCTGCGAAATGTTCACCGTTGATGCAACAATACCCTGTTGGTTCGAAAGCCATCTGCGGACCTTCGTGATGTTTGTCGGTGTGAGTGGACCGTGGGTCACTTTCAAGACGACAAATTCATAGCGAGTGGGTTGCGCTTGCGATTGCTCCATTGCGGCCTGTGAGTAAACAGCCGCACGGTCGTCTTCTTTACAGATGCCGCAAGCATTAGCCGACGGCATTGCGCCGACCAAGACGGCGATCATCACGGTGAAGGCCAATCTATTCAGAGGCATCAATGGCTCCTAATGCTCCATGGTGCGCGTCGGTAAATTCGTGATCGACAAAGACATACTTTCCTTTTTCCGGGATCGTAAATTCCACAATGGCCCCGCTCGATGCGCCAAGCAAAATGGTTTGCATGCCGCGCAATTCATTCACGGGGTTTCCCTCAATCCACACGCGATCGAAGATCGTTCCGATCACGTGAAAACTGGACGTATCACTGGGACCGGCATTCACGACATAGAGTCGCACCCGCTCCCCTGGCTTTGCCTTGAGGGGTTCGAAGAGATGACGATTGGCCTTGCCATTGAACGCAACATACGTGGGTTGTTTCTTTTCGACCGCATTCATGTCGGTGTCGTAGGTGCCGTCTGATTCCGGTTCGCCCTTGAGGTAGAATTCTGATTGGACGAGGGCGTACTCACGGTCCACCTTGGTTGGGTATCCGCCCGTTGGTTCCACAATCGTCATTCCGTACATCCCCGCCGCCAAGTGTTGCAGGACCATGGCGGTGGCACAGTGGTACATGAAGACGCCGGGATAGTTCGCGGTCCACTCGAACGTGAGTGTTTGACCCGGAAGAATCGTCCGGTACTTGTCGACGGGGTTGACCATTGCTGCATGAAAATCGATCGAGTGCGGCATCGGCGCCATAAAACTTGCCATCTTGTCGCTACGGTTGGTCAGCGTGAAAATAATTTTATCGCCTTGTTTCACATGAATCGTTGGTCCCGGAATATCATCTCCGAATGTCCATCCGCGATACTTTACGCCGTCGGCAACCTCGATGACCTTGTGGGTGACATCGAGGCGGATGTGATGTTCGGTTCCTTCCGGTACCGGTTTGACGTCAGGCAGGAGAGAGAGGCCGGGACCATCCATGAAGGTTTCGCCCGCCGGCGCCTCGGTTCCCGTCTGTGCCTCGGGTGAACCATACGCCTCACCGTAACTTTTGTTTTTTCCCGAGCAGGCGATAAGGGACATCATTACGAGAGAGCATACAGCAACGGCGAACATCGTCTTCATAGGATCTCCTTTGTGGTTTCTCTGCTTCATATGAGAAGCATCATATCCCGGACCACCCCTGCATCAGGAATGATGCTGGGCAGACCACCGACATGATCTTTATCATGTGTGAGAAAGCAAGTGATTTAAACAGCCTGGGAATACTGAATGGGTTTTTCGGTCAAATACTGGTCGAACGCTGCGGCGACGGCCCGGATAAAAAGGCGACCGAGCGGCGTCACGGTCACATCCTGACCTTTGATCTGGATCAGCCCATCACCTGCGAGGTCCTGAAGGTTGGGAAAGGTGTCCGCCAGGGAATCGTCAAGGCGAAGTCGTTGGTGACAAAAAATCTGTCCAATGGCCCGACGTCGAATCTTGTCGTCCTGCGAAAGTCGATAGCCGCGTGTGGTTGCCAGCTCGCCACTCGTGATCCGACGTTCATACGTGACGAGTTTAGCGTCATTTTGAAAGTAGGAGTGTCCAAGGAAACCGATGGAACTGAGTCCCACTCCGATCAGATCGAGACCGGATCGTGTCGAATAGCCCTGAAAGTTTCGGTGCAACGTCCCTGCTCGTTGCGCGATCGCCAACTCATCGTCGTGCCGTGCAAAGTGATCGAGGCCGATAAAGGTATAACCGAGTTTTCCAAAACGCTCGATGGCCGTCGTAAAGAGTTGAAGTCGTTGAAGCGGTGTTGGCAGTGCCGTTGGTTCAACACGGCGTTGGTTGGGCTTCAGCCACGGGACATACGCAAAACCGAAGAGGGCGATACGGTCGGGACGGAGGTGTTCGACGTCGCGAAGCGTTTGTTCCCACGTCGTTTGCGTTTGAAAGGGAAGACCGTACATCAGATCAATGTTGACGCTTTTGAAACCGGTTTCCCGAGCGGCCGTAAGAATGGCCGTGACATCATCCATGGTGTGAATGCGACCGATGGCTTCCTGGACCGTGGGAATGGTATCTTGGACCCCGAAACTCACGCGATTGAAGCCCATCACGCGGAGGAGGGCGAGCTGTTTCGGATTCGTCCAGCGGGGATCAAGTTCGATACTCGCTTCCACATCGGGAGCGATGTCAAAGTGGCGAAGGATCGCCGTCATGCAGCGACGGATCTCAGCGTTGTCCAGATAGTTGGGCGTTCCGCCACCCCAGTGGAGTTGCGCAATCGTTGCTCTCCCTTTGATTTTGCTCGCGACGAGGGCGAGTTCACGTTCAAGGGTCGCAAGATAGGTATCAATCGCATCGCGCTTCGACGTGACGATGGCGTGGCACCCGCAAAAGGTACAACGAGCTGCACAAAAGGGAAGATGGACATAGAGGGAGATGGGTTGATCCCCGAGCCCCGATGCTGGCACATGAGCCAGGGCGTTTTCGTACTCAGGGACTCCAATGGTGTCGGACCACACGGGGGCTGTAGGGTAGCTCGTGTATCGCGGCAAGGAGCGATTGTATTTGGCAATGAGGTTCGGTGGAACAACGACCGATGTTCCATCGATGGTTGTGGTGATGGATGGCTCGTTCATCATGCCTTGAAGCGTACGGTGCGGGGCGCGCTCGGACTATGATGCTTTACAGTTCAAAGGATGATTGTCGTCAGGTCATGCGGACTAGATATCAATCCGTGCGGTATCGAGGAGTTTTTTGGTGTTCGTGATCGTGATGTGGCGTTCGTCGACGTCAATAATACCGTCCTTCTTGAATTCCGAAAGCAGACGAATCGCCGTCTCCGGAGTGACCCCGATCATCTCACCCATTTCCTGACGCGTGAGTTCGAGGCTGATCGAAATCCCCCCAGCCTTTGTGGCCTTGCCATAGGCCTCTTTAAGCATGAGGAGGAGTTCCGCCATTCGTTCTCGGACCGATTTTTGCGCAATGCTGGTGGCGAGATCTTCTGCAGCGCGTAATTCGGCAGAAAGCTTCTTGATAACGTTCATGGCCAGTTCCGGATGTTTCGCAAGAACAGGAAAGAACGTATTTTTATCGATGCAACAAATCGTGGAATCTTCCAGCGACTCTGCCGTTGCCGTATACGGTTCATCAGCGAAGAGGGAACGATAGCCCAAGAGATCACCGGGATCCGCAATCCGTACAATTTGATGCCGTCCATCAATGCCGGTTTTGTACAACTTCACCCTGCCTGCGAGGATACAGTAGAGACCGTACGCACGATTGCCCTCGTAGAAAATAATCTGCCCCTTCTTGTACATGTTCGTGGTCTTGCCGCGATTGAGTTCGCTCAAGGCAGGATCGTCCAGGGCACAGAACATCCCCATGAGCCGCGACTGACAGGTTTTGCAATCCTTCGCTTGCATGATCGTCGTCACCTCTGCCATCAAGCATTTGATTTGACAACGGATTTGATTGCCTTGTTCCTCCGGGGTATAATTCGAGCATGAAGAACCAAGGGTTTACCTTGGTGGAGCTGGTCCTGACGATCGTCCTGGTCTCCATCCTGTCGGTCGTTGCCGTTTCTCAGTTCTCTCTGGATACGACGCGTCTCGACCTTGCGGAGGATAAACTCGTGGGCGACATCCAATATGCCAAACGCTTGGCCATGACCAAGGGAATCACCCATGGTATTTTTTTCGAGCCGGCGTTCGAGCGGTATACGGTTTTTGAGGGAACGGTGGCAACGCCTTTGCCTGATCCGGCGGATCGCTCACAAAATTTCATCATCGATTACACGACGGAATCGTCCTTTGAGGGTGTGACGATGACCAGCGCAAATTTCAGTGGGAGTTCAACACTGACGTTCAATGGCGAAGGAGCGCCCGTTGATGCTGGAAATGTCGTGATTGCCTTTGGTGCCCAAAGTCGAACCATGACCGTGACACCCAATACGGGAAAGGTGACGACACCATGAAGAACCATCGCGGTATGACCTTGATCGATATGATCCTCACGATCGTTATTGTGGCGACGGCTATCCCGCCTCTCCTCATTGCCTATGCCCGTCTCGAAGAGCGACGGTTGAATCTCCTTCCGAGTTCCGTGGCAACGCACTTGGCAACGGACACGATGGAAGGACTCGTAGAGGGGGAGGAGTTTGATGATGTCGTTGATCAAGTGGCAACCGCCTATGCCGCACCTTTTAATGATTACACATCGACGGTCGAGGTTGATTATGTCGATCCTTTGAATCTGAACATCTCGGTTGATCCGGTTGTCACGGATATCAAGCGCGTGAAGGTCACCGTGATGTATACTCCCACGCCTAGGATTTCGGCCTCCATGACGACGGTCGTCACCGATGCCGAGGGAGGATAGGCACGAGATGAAACGATGGAAACAGGGACACAATGGTTGGACCTATATCGAACTGGTGGTGGCGATGACGCTCACCGCGGTGATTGTTTTGTCGCTGGGGAAGATTGCACTTTTGATGATCGATGCGCACGAGGTCGAAACGATGGCACGCGGGATGCGGGGCGAGGCGTCGGAGGCGAGCTATCGATTTTCGCGGGAGGCGAGAAGCGTACGAGACGATACCAGCGTCACGACGGCGAGCAGTCAGGAATTTCGTTTCATCGATGTGAATGGGCGCGACATTCGTTATTGGCTCAGTGGAACGAACCTCAAACGAAACGCCGATACGCTTGTCGAGCAGATTACGGGGCTCACACTGACCTATTATGATACGAATGGTGTTGCAATCGTTGCGCCACTCGTGAGCCCCTCGGCCACCAACATTCGATCGGTGAGGATGGTCCTCACCGTGACGCGACAGGGAGAGAGCTTCGATGTTCAAACGCGGGCAAAACTTCGCAATGTCCATTAGGGGATTCTCGGTCCTCGTCGCCATTTTCGCCCTGATGGTGTTGCTGCTGTATGTGACCGTCGCCAGTCAGCTCATTGCGCCTGAGTCTGAGGAAGTTGGCCATACGGCCAATGCCGAACGCGCCCTCTTTGTCGCCGAAGGTGGTCTCAACGTGACAGAGCTGCTCCTCAAGGACAATTGGGAATCGTGGACCAATGATGTCCTTTTTCCCGATCAGGATATCGATGGGGGAACTTTCTCGATTACCCTTGCCGATGACGATGATGGGGACGGCAATCTCACGAGTGATACCAATGGAACTTTGATCGTTACGGTAACCGGAACCATGGGTGATGCCTCCCGCACGATTCGTGCTGAAGTTGATCGCTATGGGCCAGCCCTCATGAGTGGTGTCTATGCCGGTGGTGATGTGAGTGGGGAAGGTCAGGTCACAGGTGACGTGGTGGACAATGGTGACGAAGTTCCGGGGTTGGATGTCGCGGCAGCGATTACTGCAGCGCAGGCAAATCTCGACAATGGGTATGCAACGCGTCCCGATGGAAATTATTTTCAGGGTGACTTTCCTGGTGGGAGTGATCAACCGGAATCGCTCAATGGTGTGATCTATATCGATCGTTTTGGAGATGGAAGTCTCGCGGACGTTCATCTCAGCAGTAATCTGTCGACGACCGCTTCGGACCCGGCCTTTATGATTATTATTGGTGACCTTCATATTTCGGGGTCCGTGGTGTTTCACGGTCTTCTTTATATTGCCGGGGGAGCGGTCGATGTGGACGTCGGTGGTTCGGTTCAGATCGATGGAGGTGTCATCACAACGGGGAGTGTTGAGTTTGATGGCTCCGCTGATCTCACCTATGTTGCCGGCAATGTCATTACCGATACCACAACGAGTCTTTTGACCGGAATCGGCGGCCCCCATACGACGACGTGGGAAGAAGTCATTCCGTAGGAAAAGCATACAAA
>JACQMA010000196.1 GCA_016203825.1 Deltaproteobacteria bacterium
GGCACTGTCATCTCTTATACCGCCGGAGAACCCTCCCGCATGACGTTGCCCACCGGCGCCACCTACGTCATTGCGAGGAGCGAAGGCGACGAAGCAATCTCGTGGAGACACTGTTTTCAGGAGATCGCCACGCCCTTCGGGCTCGCGATGACATCTTTGGAAACATGCCATCATTTCTCGGTACTCTCTTTTTCCCTTGTCCCCAAAATGCCATCTTGAATTTTGAGCAGACAGTCGAATAATTGTTCCGGACGCGGGGGACATCCCGGAATATAGGCATCGACCGGAATGACTTCATCAATGCCCGGTAGCGTGTGGTAGTTGTCATAAAATCCACCGGTCGAAGCGCAAACGCCGAAGGCCACGACCCATTTGGGTTCGCACATCTGATCATAAATGCGCTTGAGGATCGGTGCTTGTTTGTACGTGACGGTCCCCATGACAAGCAGGAGATCGGATTGTCGCGGACTAAAACGCACGACTTCGGCACCAAACCGCGAGATGTCATAGCGGCTCGACACCGCCCCCATGAATTCGATGGCGCAACACGCGGTTCCAAACGGAAACGGCCACAGCGAATTTTTGCGTGCCCAGTTGAGGAGCGCCTCCAGTTGTGTGGTGATGAAGCCAGCGCTTGCGTCCTTCATTCTTCCCACTCCAATGCCCCGCGGCCCCAGAGGTAGAGAAGACCGATCACGAGCACGCCGAGAAAGATCATCATTTCGAGGAAAACGAAAAGGCCTTCACCGCGGGCAACAAAATCACGAAAGACCACGGCCCACGGATAGAGGAACACCACTTCGACATCGAAGATGATAAAGATAACCGCAATGAGAAAAAATTTCACATGGAGGCGGTGTCGCGGTTTTGCGACGGGATCGATCCCGCATTCATACGGAATCAAATGACCCGCTGAAGGTTTCTGTCGACCGAGAACGCTCGAGAGCGCGATCATGCCCCCTGCCAGCAGCAGGGCAAACGCAAAAAGAATGAAAAGACCGAGGCCGTTCAATGTCATAAGCGCGCTGCAACTAGCAGGCTTTCATTGAAGTGACAATAGTGCAGCGTGAAAAGCTGAGCCATATCAGGAGGGGGAACGACGGTGCAAAATATACCCCCGCCGCATCGCTTTTTGCTCATTTTTATACCCACCACAACAAATAAAATTAAATGAAAGCAATGAGTTACGCTGGCTCTTTTTGGCATTTCCCTTGCAGTACTTGACCTATGCGGGATTGCCAGGAGGGTCTTTCAAATGCAGAAACAATGGTTGTTTGCGGGAGTTTTTGGATTTTTTTCCATCATCCTCATGACGAGTTGCAATCGAGTTGGCGGACAAATCACGCGCGATTATTCTGTCGACACAACAGCCCTTGAAGAAGGAACGCCGCTTGAAACAGCGGTCCATCTCTCTACCGAAATGGGAGGTGGTGCTGCTGCGACGGAGGAACATTTCACCGTCATTCGCGACTTTGGTGAGCCGCCATCCGAAGGACCTGTGGTCGCTGCAGATAGCCGTTCCCCTGATGATGCTGGAGATGGGAGTGGAGATCGTGAAGACGGTGAAGAGTTAGGTCAACCTCCACAAGATGATAGTGGAGATGGTCGGGATGGTGATGACGGCAAGAGGGACTACGGGGATGGCAACAACAAGGATAAAGACGATCAACCGTTGCTGGGAAAGCTCAAAAAGGATGCCGACTTTCTTGCCTGTGGCGATGCAAAAAAAGTGCTGAAGTACTTCTCCTTCAAAGAGGGAAAGCCGGATGACAATTTTTATCAATGGTTCAAGAAAAATCATATCCTCTTACAGAAAAAGGCGTGTCTTGCTTTGAAGCTCAAGGATCAAACGGACAAGATCGAAGAAGTTGCGGTTGTTCTCTATGGGTCCTTCCAGGTCAGCGGTTCGTCATCCGACGATGACCATAAAGAGAGTGATGAAGGGTATGGGGGATCTCTTCATCTTGCCTCGTGGGGTGGAAACCTTTCGACCGGCACTGGTCCCAGTGGGCATTTTGTGGTCGGCACACCACACTTTTACCAAGTTGCTACCGGCTCATTGGCGGAAAACGAAGAGAGTCATTGTGACCCTGAAGTGGTTTCGCTTGCCAGCTACCACCCATCAGACCAGGACTGCGAACCGTAATATTTTATTCGATTGATTCTCCCCGCCGAGTGCTGCATGAACGAGGGCGTGAAGCGTGCTCAGAACATCATTGTGTACGATCTGGAAACGAAATACTCCTTTGACGACGTCGGCGGTCGGGAGGCGTTCGAGAAGCTTGGTATCTCGGTTCTCGGTTCCTATGACTATCTCGATCACGCCTGTCATATCTATGAGGAAGGTGAACTTTCCCAATTTCTGGAACGACTTCAGAAGAAACCGCTCCTCATCGGTTTCAACAGTCGTCGTTTTGATACCCCGATCTTGCAGACCTACTCCCCCTTTGATCTCTCCGTCCTCACCCAGCTCGACTTGATGGAAGAAATGGTGAAGGTCTTGGGTCATCGGGTGAGCCTTGATAGCTGTGCCCAGGCAACACTTAGTCGTGCCAAAACCGGCAATGGTCTCGATGCGCTTCGCTATTATCGCAGTGGGGAGATGGAGAAACTCAAAAAGTATTGCTTGGAGGACGTGAAGATTACGTGTGAACTCTTTGAATATGGCGCTGCCCACGGTGAGATTTTTTACACGCCCAAGTTTGGGACGGGCAAGGCGCGGGCGCCGGTGACATGGAAAGTTGCTCACCCCAACGAAACTGAGGAGACAGAGAGACAGCAAAGCCTCTTTTGACACATGGTATGAACCCATACGACGTTATCATTCTAGGTGGAGGACCTGCGGGAAGTAACGCGGCGGCACGCCTCGCTCAGTTCAAACGCCAGGTGCTGCTGATCGACAAGGGGATTGGCGAGGGATTCACGGGGAGTTCAGCACGCGTCCAAAACTTCCCCGGATTTCCAGAAGGCATCAGCGGTCCAAAGCTCATGGAGCGGTTTCGTCAATCGGTCACGGCAGCGGGTGCGGAGATCAAAGAAGGTGCGATCGAATCGATGGATGTCGCCGCAAATCCCTTCACCGTTACATCACAAGGTGGCGAATCCTTCGCTACCCGTGCGGTTATCCTGGCCACGGGGGCCGCTTTTCAGGGACACCTCGTGCCGGGTGAACGCGAACTTCGTGGTGCTGGAGTCTTTTCCGACGCCCATCTTGAAGGTGCGCTTGTTGCCGGTGGCACGGTCGTCGTGATTGGAAAAACCCAAGAGGCCTGCAAAGAAGCGCTTCTCCTCGCGCGTTCTGCGAATCGAGTGTACTTGATTGTTCCCTCATCGAAGCTTGATGTCCCCGAAGGATTGGTGCGGCAGCTTCAGGACAAAAAAATTGAGATCATCTTTTCGGCGAGTTTGAAGCAGGTGAACGGTACAGACAAGGTGACGTCGGTGACGGTTCTCGCGGCGGGAACGGAAAAAGAAATTCAGGCCGATGGTGTTTTTTCGTATACCCACGACTGGCAAACCGTAAGCGCCTACCTCAAAGACCGTGTGCAAATGACGGAAAAAGGAATCGTGATGGTGGACGACGACATGGCAACATCGGTCAAAGGCATCTTTGCCTGCGGAGATATTATCTGCGGCCGTCCCCAACTCCCCGCCATCTCCGCCGCCCAAGGCATCCTCGCGGCACTGAGTGTTGAGAAATATCTGGGTACTCTCTCTTAGGGAATGTCACCCATATACCATGGGGCGTGATGTTGATCATCGTCCGATGAAAGCCATTGCGCAAGACCTGCGGCGAGACAAAAGAACGCACCTATGTACCATACAATACCAAACACCTCTCCACCGTTTATGGTCGCAATGACGAGGGGTTGGTGCATCGATGTGCGACAGGCGGCGTCGCTTACTTCGACGTCATACCCCATCTCTTCGATTTCACTGAGAGCGGTGAGCTCGCGTTCTTCGTGTCCTTCTTCGATCAGCAAGCGATATCGGCTGTAAACCTGGAAAAGACACTCTTCTTCACAAGCGGTGATGGTCGTTCCGCCATCGGAGCCCTCCGAGCGGTACAACGCCAAGACGTGTGAAGGAAGGAGATTGGGGTCGATGCACGAGAGGGCCATGACACTATCCTTTCATCCCCCATGGCTGTATCGCCATATTTCTCAAAAAGTTTCCAGAAAATTATTTGAGGCCGAGGACGTCGCTCATGTCGTAGAATCCCGGTGGTTTGCCGATGACCCAGCGGGCTGCGACGATGGCCCCCTCGGCGAAGATATCGCGCGTGCCTGCGTGATGGGCGAGCGTGATTTTTTCGTTGGCCGAGGTGAAGGTGACCGTGTGATCGCCGATGACCTCGCCTTGACGGAGGGAGTGGACCGGAATCTGCTTTTCAGCATTTTTGCCACGATGCTTCAGGATCACATCGAGGAGGCGTTTGGCCGTTCCGCTGGGCTTGTCCTTTTTATGGACATGGTGAACCTCGGTGATCTCCACGGCAAACTCTTTTCCCAAGGTGCGGGTTGCGAGGTTGACGAGGGCAAAAAGGACATTCACGCCCAGACTCATGTTGGGAGAAAAGACAATCGGGATATCGGAGGCAGCGCGACGGATGGTGTGCATGTGGTCTGCAGTCAATCCCGTCGTACCGATAACGAGGGGACGACGTTTTTGGACCGCGGCCGTAGCGAGCTGCACTGATGTTTCGGGCGAGGTAAAATCAATGATGACCTCGCCTTCGTCGATGCGCTGAGACAACGAGTCTGTGCGGGCAATACGTGCGGCGAGCGTCAAGTCCGAGGCTTGTTCGACGAGTGCTGCAATACGGTTTGACATGCGACCATTCGTGCCGGCGACAATCACGCGGATCATAGGAGTCGATACTGCGCAAGGATGGCGCGCAATTTTTCTCGGTTGTCATCACCGATCGGAACGAGCGGCAGGCGAAATTCCTCACGGCATTTGCCCATGAGGGCGAGCGCGGTCTTGGCCGGGATGGGGTTCGTATCGATAAACATGGCTGCAGTGAGGGCTGCGAGTTCTTCGTGTAATGTCGTTGCGCGTTTTCCCTCTCCGCCCGCAAATGCATCCCACACGGCCGCAACTTTATCAGGAGCGACATTTGCGGTGACCGAAATACATCCCTTGCCGCCGGCCTTATAGATGTCGGCGTTCAAGGCGTCCTCTCCCGAGATAATCGCAAAACTTTCGGGGCAGAGTTCCACGAGTTTTCGGACTTGATCCATATTCCCCGCGGCTTCCTTGATGCCGACGACGAGATCGATCTTGGCAACACGCGCGACGGTTTCGGGGAGCATGTTTACAGCGGTGCGGCCCGGAACATTATAGAGGACCATCGGCAGATCGACGACCGCCGCGATCGCCTTGAAGTGCTGATACAATCCCTCTTGCGGCGGCTTATTATAGAAGGGGGTCACCGAGAGATGACCGTCCGCGCCGGCAGTCTTGGCCTGGCGGGCGAGTTTGATGGCCTTTTGCGTATCGTTCGATCCCGTTCCTGCGACCACGGGGACACGGCCGCCGGCCTGTTCCACAGCGATCGTGACGACGCGCAGATGTTCTTCGTAGCTGAGTGTTGCCACTTCACCGGTTGTGCCGCAGGGGACGAGGACATCCGTTCCGGAACGAATCTGCCAATCGATCAGGGAGCGAAAACTCTCCTCATCGACACGCCCATCCTTGAACGGGGTGACAAGCGCCGTCATCGAACCTTGAAACGGGGTCACAGTTTGAGTTCTCCTCGGAAGACTTCTTCGGCGGGGCCGGTAAGGTAGATGTGATTGTCCTTGGCATTCCACTCCACCGAGACTTTTCCTCCCGGCATCACGACGACGACCGAACGATCGGTAAAGCCATTCAGGACACTCGCGACACCAATGGCGCACGCGGCCGATCCACAGCCGAGTGTCTCACCGGCACCGCGCTCCCACACCCGAGCCTCGACTTCATTGCGCGCCAGGATATTCACAAAGCTCACGTTCACGCGTTTGGGAAAGAGGTGGTAGTTTTCAAGGAGTGAACCGTAGCGCTCGACGGGAAATTCGCGAATGGCCTCGTGGAAGATGACACAGTGGGGATTGCCAACGGAAAGACAGGTGATCCGAAAGTCCTTCGCATCGATTTTGAGCGGACGGTTGACGATCCGTCCCGAGAGATTCACGGGGATCTCTTTTCCCTTCATGAGGGGTTCACCCATGTCGACCTGAATCTGTTTCCCCAAAATCTTGATGGGTTTGAGTCCCGAGAGGGTTTCAAAGACCATTTCCTTTTTGACCGTGATGCCATGCTCGCGGACGTAGCGGGCGAGGCAACGAATGCCATTGCCGCACATCTCGGCCTCGCTGCCGTCGGCATTGAACGTCTTCATCCCAAAGTCGGCCTTCCGCGACTTGGTGAGGATCAACATCTGATCGGCACCAACCCCGGTTCGGCGGTTGCACAGTCGCTTTGCCAGGTGATTGGGATTCGCAATGGGACCCTTGAGGGCCTCAAGGACAACATAGTCGTTCCCAATGGCCTGCATTTTGACAAACGGGAATTTCTTGGCGGTTGCCATAAATCTCCTTTATTTTCTTATAGTTAGCCGGTAACCTATCAGCCTGTATCCGCTTTGTCAAGGTTTGCGGTCGATGTGTAAAAAAGGTAATGAACCTGTTGACTTCCAAGTGCACTTTCTTCTATTCTCTGCCCATCCCATCCGAAAGGATGTTTCTGAAGTGATTCCCACGAAACTGAGGTAACGCAAAAGCCGTCGCACCCGCATGAATCTCGGTGAACTCAAGAAAAAGAAGATTGGCGATTTGATCGAAATGGGCCACCAGCTCACGATCGAGGGCGCTGCCAACATGACCAAACAGGAGCTTATCTTTGCGCTCCTGCAGAAACACACCGAAAATAACCAAGCGATTTATGGCGAGGGGGTTCTCGAACAACTTCCGGATGGTTTTGGGTTTTTGCGTTCACCGGATTCCAATTATCTGCCCGGCCCCGACGACATCTATGTTTCTCCGTCTCAAATCCGGCGATTCAGTATTCGCACCGGCGACACGGTTTCGGGACAGATTCGTCCGCCCAAGGATTCTGAACGTTATTTTGCGCTTCTCAAAGTCGAGTCCATTAATTTTGAGGCGTCAGAAAAAGCCAAGGACAAAATCCTCTTTGATAACTTGACACCGCTCTATCCGAATCGCCGCATTAATTTGGAGCACGACGTTAAAAATTACTCCACGCGGATCATGGACCTCTTTACGCCGATCGGCTTCGGCCAGCGTTCGTTGATTGTCTCGCCGCCGCGCGCCGGCAAAACCGTGCTGCTGCAAAACATCGCCAATGCCATCACGACGAATCATCCCAGCGCCAAGTTGATTGTTCTCTTGATTGACGAACGGCCCGAAGAAGTGACCGACATGCAACGGTCGGTGCAGGCCGAAGTCATTTCGTCGACGTTTGATGAGCAAGCCACGCGCCACGTTCAGGTTTCCGAAATGGTCCTTGAAAAGGCAAAGCGCCTGGTGGAGCACGGGAACGATGTCATCATCCTGCTCGACTCGATCACGCGCTTGGCCCGCGCGTACAATACGGTGGTTCCGCCATCAGGAAAAATTCTCTCCGGCGGTGTTGACGCCAATGCACTCCACAAACCGAAACGGTTTTTTGGTGCGGCACGCAATATCGAAGAGGGCGGGAGTCTCACGATCATCGGAACGGCGCTGATCGATACGGGCAGCCGCATGGATGAAGTCATCTTCGAAGAGTTCAAGGGTACGGGCAATATGGAAATCCACCTCGATCGAAAGCTCATGGAGAAGCGCATCTTTCCGTGTATGGACATCAACAAGTCCGGGACGCGCAAAGAAGAACTGCTGCTCAACGAAGAAGAAATCAGCAAGATCTGGCTCTTGCGCAAACTCTTGCAGCCACTCAATCAGATCGATGCGATGGAATTTTTACTCGACAAGGTGCGACCGACCAAGACCAACAAAGAATTCCTGATGTCCATGAATCAGTAGGGAAAAACCGCAATTCCGTTGGTAATGGTTGAAAATCCGGGAAGGGTGAGGTTGAATTTTCCGACCTTGGCCCATAGTTGTGTTGAACCCCCACCGTCGAGATTCATTGCGTGGTCACACTCGAGGCCCCCCTGCCAGCGCGACCAGGTCATGCGCTCCGCAAGCTCGCGCATGGTAAGCCCTGCCCCTTCGGTTGCGACGAGCACCACATGTCCTCCCTGCGTGATGCCGATCGCGGAACGGGCCGTGCGTCCCCCCTTGAGTCGCGGAATACGACCATCGACCACGAGTCGCGGTCCGGCTTGAAGCGCCATCCGCATCGTTGAGGTCACTGCAAAATCTTGGGGGCGCTTGATCGACGGTGTTGCTCCGTCGAGGGTGAAGATGCTCCACCAACTGGTTTGGTGAAGGCGATTGATTGTTTTCCCATTCTGCACCAGCAACCCGATGGAGCGATATCCCGGTGTAAAAAATCCGCCATTGATGGCGACCAACGCGTGGTGTCGTGCGCCAAGGGTTGCGATTGATGCTCCCGTTGTTTCACTCGATCCAGCTGTCACAACGTCGATGCGAAAACGATGCGGATCGATTGCAAAGGCGTGCACGGTTGTGCGCTGATCTCCTTCCACCGCGATCGAAAAACTCGTATACCGAAGACCCTCGCGCAGTTGATTCCAGACATATGTTGGTTTTGGGCTTGCGTGTCCGAGAAGCGGGGTTCCGACCACGAGCACGAGAAGCATGAAGAAAAAGCGCTTCATCGACGCCAAATATCGACCGTTGTTCCTTCGTTGAGATCCGCATGACCCTTGACCACGACGAGGTCATCTTCGCGAAGGCCAGCGACAATTTCCGTCGTTTCCCCGCGGGTCCCTCTCGGCACGACGCGAACACGGTGGGCGATACCCTTCACCACCGTGAAGACATACTGAAAACCGCCGTCTTCAAAAATGGCGTCGGTGGGCACCAAGAAGAGGCGCTCCCGGTTGCTCCCGGCCAATTCAACTTCTGCGAGCATGCCCACTTTTGAGGCGGTAGTGGGATTGGGGAATGACGCGTGGGCGGTGAGTGCCCCACTTGCTGCATCCACAGCCGTTCCCACACTTGAGACGGTTGCGGTCAGCGTTTCGCCGCCCAAGTCAATGACTCGCACTTTGACCTGATGACCTGTTCGAACCGATGCCGCTTCGTTCGTTGGGAGTTGGAACTCAACAAACATCGGATCAACTTTGACGATCGTGACGAGGACAGTGTCGGGGGCATACATCAATCCCGGGGTAATGTTGCGCGTCTCGATGAGACCTGCGATGGGTGCCGTCATGGTCATGCGATCGAGTTGCGATTCAAAGGATTGAATTTCGGTCTCGAGTTTTTGAACTGTTTTTTCCAGTGCCTCGACCTCTTCCTCGAGGGAGTCGTAGTCACTTTGCGTGATGCGTCCGCTGCTCAAAAGGGTATCGCGATTGCGAAGGTCATATTGCTTTCGTTCCAAGTCGGTCTGGGCCTCAGTGAGCTCCGTTCGTCTTTCGGCGAGTTTCCCCTGGATGGATTCTTCCGAGAGGTGAAAGAGGGAAGCACCTGCCAGCACCGTATCTCCGACGTTGACCATGACCTGATCGGCGACCACTTCAAAAGGGAGGCGGATTTCCGTTCGTTCCCCCGCGACGAGTTTTCCGGGAAACCGTTGGAGAACAGGGCGTTCTTCGACGTAAACATTCGCGACCGTGACGGGAACGGCGCGGCTGGCACCCTTGAAGAGGTTTTTAAAAAAACCGCCCTCCCCGCCATTGCCACCGCTGCAACTGGCATTGAGCAGCATCGCGGTTGCCATGAAGAGTACGCGTCGTGTCATGAACCATCCCCCAAAGACTGTATCCTCTTGAGATTAATGCACAATTAAGTTGATAAATCCACACAACTTTATTGAGGAGTTATCGGTACCAGATTGACGCTCACTGACACGCATGATACCCGCACATGTCATGCGAAAGAAAGACGTGCGCTGGAAACAGCGGTTCAGCAATTTCAAAAAGGCCTTGAATCAATTTGAAGAAGCCGTTGGTCAAGAGACCCAAGTGCGTCTCGCACAAGAAGGGCTGATCCAGCGTTTTGAATATACATTTGAGCTTGCCTGGAAATGCCTGCAGGATTTGTTGCAAGAACGCGGTTTGATCGACATTCGAGGTCCAAAGCCGGTTCTTGAACAAGCCTTTCAGGATGGTTTGATTTCGGATGGCGTTTTATGGATGGAGATGCTGCGTGCCCGCAATGAAGCCTCCCATATTTATGATGAAAAGATTTTTTTGAGGATTTATGGTCAGGCCAAAGACAAGTTTGTGCAACCGCTCAAAGATCTGAAAACGAAGCTCGAGAGTCTATGATTGCCGGTATCGCACCCGAGCATTTGGAAAAGATTCGAAGTATCTTTCGCAAATACCCCAACATTCAGCAGGTCATTCTCTTTGGTTCGCGAGCGAAGGGGACGCAACGCGAAGGTTCCGATATCGATCTGGCGCTCAAGGGAAAAAAACTTGACTCCCGACTCCTGACACAGATCGAGCTTGATTATGATGCGTTCTACCTTCCCTGGAAGCTCGATGTTATTCTCTACGACACAATCGAAAACGCCGACCTCAAAGACCACGTTGACCGTGTTGGTGTGCTCCTGTAAGAAGATCCGCCTATGGTCGATATGGAGACGCTGACATCGCTGTGCAAACGGCGCGGGATTATTTTTCAATCAAGTGAGATCTACGGTGGGTTGAACGGTTTCTGGGATTTTGGGCCCGTAGGGGTCGAGCTCAAGCGACGTGTCAAGGAATCGTGGTGGCAGCGGATGGTTCGCTCCCGCGATGATGTCGTTGGCATCGACACCTCGATCATTGCGCATCCGAGAACCTGGATCGCATCGGGCCACGTCAAAAGTTTCGCCGATCCGATGATTGATTGCAAAAAGTGCAAGCGACGGTTCCGTGCGGATGACATTTCAGAGAAGAAATGTCCCGAATGCGGCGGTGAGCTGACCGATGTTCGTCAGTTCAACCTTATGTTTGAAACCAATGTCGGCGCGGTCAAAGACAATTCATCGCTGGCCTACCTTCGTCCTGAAACGTGCCAGTCGATTTTTACGCAGTTCAAAAATGTTCAACTGATCGGCCGAAAAAAAGTCCCGTTTGGGATTGCGCAGATTGGCAAGGCGTTTCGGAATGAAATCACACCGCGCAATTTCATCTTTCGTTCGCGTGAGTTTGAGCAGATGGAAATGGAATTTTTCTGTCACGATAAAGAATCGTCAACGTGGTACGAATATTGGGTGGCAGAACGCTTCGACTGGTTCAAGAGTTTAGGGATCAAAGAGAAGGGTTTGCGCCTGCGCCCGCACGCCAAGGACGAGCTCGCCCACTATGCCAAGGGATGTACCGATGTGGAATTTGAGATGCCGTTTGGGTGGTCAGAGATGGAAGGCATTGCTGACCGTGGCAATTACGATCTCTCCCAGCACATCGAACATTCGGGGAAGGACCTCGACTATTTCGATGATGCGACGAAGGAAAAGTATGTGCCGAATGTCGTCGAGACGTCGGTCGGAGTCGATCGCACGTGCCTCGCCATTTTGGTCGACGCCTATCGCGAAGAAGAAGTGAAGGGCGAGAAGCGCGTCGTCTTGGGGTTTGCGCCGCATATTGCCCCCGTTCAAGTCGCCGTGTTTCCGCTCTCATCGAAACTTTCGGAGAAGGCGCTGACGATTCATCATGAACTTCGCAAACACTTCGCCTCTGATTTTGACGAGGCGGGATCCATCGGCAAACGCTATCGTCGTCATGACGAAGTCGGAACGCCATTTTGCGTGACCTACGATTTCGATTCCGAAAACGACCACAAAGTGACCATCCGCGATCGCGATACGATGGTCCAAGATCGCATTGCCATTGACCAGCTGGAAAACTATCTCGCTCCACTGATCTCGCCATGAAACGAGAACCCATGGTCTACGCAGGGAAGCTCGTCCTGCTCGCGGTTGTTTATTTCATCGCAGCGAAACTGGGACTCCGACTTGCCTTTGTGCACGCGAGCGCCACGGCCGTGTGGCCACCAACAGGAATAACCTTGGCGGCGCTGCTCATCATGGGCTACCGAGTTTGGCCCGGCATTTTTCTTGGTGCGTATTTTGCGAATCTGATGACGGCCGGGACCGTGGCGACCTCGCTTGGCATTGCGACCGGGAATACCCTCGAGGGCATTGTCGGGGCATACCTCGTGCACCGCTTCGCTGGTGGCCGAACGCCGTTTGATCGTGCCCAGGACGTTTTTCGTTTTGCCTTTTTCGCCGCCGTCGTGAGCACGATGGTCAGTGCAACGATCGGTGTTACGAGTCTTTCGCTGGGTGGATTCGCCGAGTGGGTCCAGTTCGGATCAATCTGGTTTACGTGGTGGTTGGGTGATATGGGCGGAAACCTCGTGGTGGCACCCGTCCTTCTCCTTTGGAGCGTGAAGAGTCGGCTCCGCTTCGACTGGAAGCGCTGGGGTGAGATGGCTGTCCTCATGGCACTCTTGGTTGTACTCGGTTTGATGGTCTTCTGTGATTACGGTACAACGAACATGTTTACCATGGCCCTTGTTCGTTTTATCCTCGTTCCGCTCCTCATCTGGATTGCGCTGCGCTTCAGCCAGCGCGAGGCCGCAACTGCCGTGATGATCCTCGCCAGTTTTGCGGTCTGGGGAACCCTCCACGAACTTGGTCCCTTTGCCGCGCTGAATCCGAATGATTCGCTCCTGACCTTGCAGGCCTATTTAGGAGTGACATCGATTATGGCGATCACGATTGCAGCCAACGTTGATGAGCGGCGCGATGCAGAAGAAGAGTTGCGTGTGGCCAATGAAGAGCTCGAGGATCGGGTGGTTCGCCGGACGACTGAACTTGTGCGTGCTGCAGAAAAGTTTCGAAATCTTCTCGAGTCCGCGCCCGATGCCATGGTCATCGTGAATAAAGACGGAGAAATCATCCTCATTAATACCCAAACCAAAAAACTTTTTGGCTTTGAGGAAAATGAGCTTTTGGGAAAAA
>JACQMA010000182.1 GCA_016203825.1 Deltaproteobacteria bacterium
AATCTCGTCGGCAACGCCGTGAAGTTCACACCCGAAGGGGGAACCATCACCATTCGCGCCTGGGACGATGGTGATATTTTGAATGTGACGGTTGCCGATACCGGTATTGGCATCTCTGAAGAACACCGTGAACGTGTCTTCGAGCGCTTCATGCAGGTCGATGCCTCTTCCACGCGCGCCTATGGCGGCATGGGTGTCGGCCTTTCGCTCGTCAAGGATTTGGTCGAACAGCACGGGGGAAGTGTTGCCGTCGAGAGTGACATCGGCAAGGGAAGTATTTTTACCGTTCGTCTTCCTCGTGGTCGAGAACACTTCCGCGTTCCGGAGGCAAGTGGTGAAGCATGGGTTCCACTCACAACCAATGTCAGTCGCGAGGCCCTCGCCGGGGCGGAATCCGTCTCCGACGATCGTGTCCCCGAACTTTCAGTGGCTGAAGGGGCACCGACCATTCTCGTCGTCGACGATACCGCCGAGATGCGCGACGCCGTGCGAAATGTTCTGAGTGGTTTTCACGTCGTCACCGCCAACGATGGGGTCGAAGGACTGGTGGCTGCTCGCGAACACACACCCGATCTTATTATCAGCGATGTCATGATGCCGCGAAAGGATGGACATGCCTTCGTTCAGGATTTGAAATCCGATCCGGCATTCGCTGACACTCCTGTGATTCTTCTCACCGCAAAAGTGGGGGAGGAAAATCTTGCGGCGGGTTTCGCGGCCGGCGCCGACGATTACATCGTCAAACCCTTTCAGCCCAAGGAAGTGATCGCGCGCGTGACCAATCTCCTCAAAATCCAGCGCCAAAAACGAGAACTAGAACAGATGAATCAAGAACTCAAAAACATCCGCCAAGAGCTGATCCAGTCGGAAAAATCAGCGGCGGTGGGTGTACTCGCGGCAGGCATGGCCCATGAACTCAACAATCCCGTCGCCGCCATTCGCAACTACCTTCAGGATATTCTCGAAGAGCTTCCGAACGACTCTCCGTACCACGATCGCATCGAAGGTGCGGAGCGAGCCACCGAGCGTTGCAAACGGATCGTGGCCGACGTCTTGGCCTTTTCTCAGCAAGGGTCGACGGGTGAGCCCTGTCAGATCAATGACCTCGTGACGAAGACGGCCGAGGTCGCAAAGCGCGAGCTCCTGCAACCCACCATGACCCTCACGACGAACCTCGCCGCCGACATTCCCTCTTCCATCGTCAATCCGATCGAACTCAAACAGGTCCTCATGAATCTTCTGGTGAATGCGCGCGATGCCATCGACGGAAAAGGGACGATTACGCTGACCACACGAAAAACCGATGGCCGCATCTGCATCGAAGTGCGTGATACCGGATCGGGGATTGCCCTGGAACATCAAACAAAAATCTTCGATCCCTTTTTCACCACGAAACCCGCCGGAAAAGGGATGGGACTCGGCCTTGCCTTAAGTTCAACCATGATCAAACGTGCGGGAGGCGATCTGCAGGTTGAAAGCCAGCTAGGACAGGGGTCGTGTTTTCGCATCACCCTCCCCATCACGCCCAGCAAGGCATCGCCGGCGTCCCCAAAAATTTCTTAGCCAAAACCACGCTTTCGAGTAAAATAAGGGCATTACGTGCGGGGGTGGTCTATGCCTCACGTCTTGTTGGTTGAAGATGATGAAGACTTGAGTCGAGCCATGATGGCGAGGCTTGGCAAGCGCGAGTATACGGTCACACGAGGGGCAACGGCCGAAGAAGCCCTCACACTTCTGGAACATTCCAAGACACCCTTTGATGCCGTCGTGACAGACCTCAAACTCCCCGGCATCGATGGCATTGCCTTTGTCAAAAAAGTTCGGGAGACACACGCCAACATTCCGATTATCGTCATTACAGGATATGCGAGTCTCGAATCGGCACGCGAGGCGCTTCAGCTTGAAGTATCCGATTATCTCCTCAAGCCCTTGAACGTGATCGAGGAACTCATTGATCCGCTGGAGAAGGCCATTCGGACCTATCATCTCGAACGCGACAATGAAGCCCTCATGAAAAAACTCAAACACAAGGTTGGAGAACTCGAGCACGCCAACAGCACGCTTCGGTTGCAGGGAAAAATCTTTGAATTGATCGCACTGAATTCCGATATCAGTTTGATCCTGGAAACCCTGGGAACCCTGATTGAGCAGCTCTCTCACGGCGGCATCACGAGTTTTATTCTCATTTCCGACGACGGAGAGTTGTTTCCCGAGCCCCAACGCGCATCGGGTGGCCGGTGGGATTCAGAGGCACAACTTCGCACCCTGATTCGCATCGCCGACATCGAGCCCGACCCTCACTGGCAATCTTTTGTTCGGGCAGCACAACATCATAACATTACCGCATGTTGGGCATGGCCTCGCCCCTCCCCCGATGGCAAACTGATGGCAGCCCACGCCATGGCCCTCACAACCAAAGAAGAACCCTCTTCCTTCCACCAGGAACTCGTGGCGGTCGCAGCGCGACTCACTGCTCTCGCCATGGAACGAAAACAAAGTGAGGGACGTGAACAACAGGCAGCCATTACCCGCGAACGTGCAGTATGGGAACATGACCTCGCGGAGCAGCTCGAACGAACGAATCAGGCATTGAAAGAGAAGGCAGGTGACTTGGAAAAATTTCACAAGCTCACGATCGACCGCGAGTGGGAAATCCTGAAACTCAAAAAAGAAATGAACGCCCTCCTTAAAAAACATGGAGAGAAAAAACGATACTCCTCCCAGAGCAAGGGCAAGGCAAAACCAAAAGAAGCTCCGCAAGAGCTGGGTGACGTCCAAACCCCCGATCCTGACTCAACAGGAAACTCATTGGAATGATTCATGTTTTTTGCTGTCGTGGCCTACCCTGAACGTCATTTTTCAAAATCTTGAATAATTCTCGAGAGATAGAATAAAACCAGACACTGAGGTGGGTTCGAATGTGACCTTCGTGACCCCATCTTGACCCGCCTTGAGCCCCTTTCCAGAAAGCCCTTTAGAAACCACATGAAATCATTACGTTTTTCAGAGCTGGCACAACCTATGCTTTTACAAGGGGTGAACGGCAACAAGGCTCCCTCCCCCAACGCATGATGATGGTCGGTCGTGGAGGAGATATGAAGATGAAACTGGCGGAAATCATGGGATGGTTGGCGGTTCTGGTCCTCTTCACCGGTTGTGGGGCCATCGACCTGAATCATGACGCCGCAGGATGGAGCGATGATGATAGCGATGACAGTTCGGGGATCACCGACGGGAGGGAGGAGCTGGCTTCCGGGAGGGATGCCTACTCTCTCTCGTCGATCCCCGATTTTACGGACCTTGCCGCGATTGACCCCTCCCTCTCCCACACCAAGGCCATCGTCGGAACACCCCCGGCCTTCTCCAGCATTACGGAGGATGACATCGACACCTATTTTTTCGGCAATCTCCTTCAACAACGACGATCACGATACCGCTTCTCCAACCATCGCAACGAAGACCAATCTGAAGCATTCTATAATGCGCTCGCCAAATGCGAGCTGATGCAAAAGAACATCTGGGCCGCCTCAACGCTCGATCAAACAACGCAACCCCTCTGTTACATGAAGAAGGCGTCTCACGATGGTGTTTTTACGGACCGTGCGGGTGCCTTGATCCAAGATCAGGAGCAGTTATTTGAGCAAGAGGAATCCACCAAGGTTATCCGCGTACGCATCAAGGGCCGAAGCAGTGAGGAAGCTCCGGGCAATTATGGACTCGTGCGCATCAAGGGCAGTCGCGATACGGACAAACTGTTTGAAGCCGATATCCTCTTCTGCGACGGACGTCCCCTGGAAGCCATTGGCGCCCATCACATTGCCATCGCAAGCGATGGGGCCTTTCTCTATCAGGGAAGTGGGCATCATCGATCAGGAACGCTCCATGCGGAACGCCAGGTGAATATTGGCGCACAACTCACGACCGACGCGCGGGGAGAAACCACCTTCGATTCGAGCATTCCCAAAACGATGCGGCTCGCCGAACGCATTCGGGGATCAATGCTCTCCCAGCGCGAGCGGATGACGATCGACCAGGAATCCAACCTTCTCCTCGTCCTTTCCGCAACCGACGAAGAGATGATGCTTCGCATGGAAAACCGAGGTGTACGCGGGGAACGTTTTGAAGCCAAAC
This sequence comes from Deltaproteobacteria bacterium, assembly GCA_016203825.1. GTDB lineage: Bacteria > UBA10199 > UBA10199 > 2-02-FULL-44-16 > 2-02-FULL-44-16 > JACQMA01. The sequence continues at coordinate 4,132 of JACQMA010000182.1, forward strand.
TCTATTCCCTCTTTGATGTGATGGGATCGAATTTTGAAGACTTGGCCTTCCGTGAGGGTGCGGCAGCCCTCGCCTTTACCGCTTATGATCGTGATGGAGACGTCGCGTGGGAACCGGTCGACGCCCAAGGTGATGCCTTCCAGCCCATCATCGGAACGGAATACCGTCACAGCGCCACCCCGCGCTATGTCACCGTTGATGACAGCGATCTGATCGATATCGCCTCGGACGCTGCGGATCATTTCTCAAACGAATACACGTCACAACTCATCGGTGAACTCGCATTCGATTATTCAGGTGCGGATGAGACGGATCTCGACGATGATCTTTCCGATCGTATCGGCTGCAACGAAGAAATCACCCATGATGTGGTCTTTGACATGGGTGATACCGAGAATCAGCGGGCGGTTGCGTCCTGCGCCTTCGACAACTGGCCAGAAAACATCTGTGCCGCTGCGTGGAAGGATATCGACCTCGACGTCACCATCCAGCACTAATCACCTGCTCAGGATCAATTTGACAACGACGAGCGCCAATGCATGATACGGCGCTCGTTTCCTTTCAACGTACCCATATAAAAAAGGAGAAAACCATGAGTGGAAGTTTGATCACGAAGAACCCCGATGGATCCCTGAATGTTCCCAACGATCCGATCATCCCTTTTATCGAGGGTGATGGAATCGGCGTCGACATTTGGCCTGCGACCAAAATCGTTCTCGATGCGGCGGTTGAGAAGACCTTTGGTGGCCAAAAGAAAATCGTTTGGAAAGAAGTCCTCGCCGGCGAAAAAGCCAAAAACAAAACGGGCGAATGGCTTCCCCAGGCAACGATTGACGACATTCGAAAACACCGTGTCTCCATCAAGGGGCCACTCACGACACCCGTCGGTGGTGGTATTCGGAGTGTGAACGTCGCCATTCGTCAACAACTCGACCTCTATGCCTGCGTCCGACCGGTTCGCTATTTCGACGGCGTGCCATCGCCGGTGAAACATCCAGAAAAACTCGACATCGTCATCTTCCGCGAAAACACGGAAGACCTGTATGCCGGCATTGAATGGGCCAGCGGAACCCCCGAAGCCGAGAAGCTTCGCACGTTCCTCGTGCAGGAAATGAAGGCGAACATTCGTGAACGCTCTGGACTCGGCATCAAACCGATCAGCGCCTTCGCCACCAAACGCCTTATGCGCATGGCCTTGCGCTATGCCCGTCTTCACCAGCGCAATCTCGTCACGCTCGTTCATAAGGGAAATATTATGAAGTACACGGAAGGTGCTTTCCGCGACTGGGGCTACGAATTAGGACGAGAAGAGTTTGGCGATTTCACCATCACCGAAAAGGAGCTGTGGGAGAAGTTTGAGGGGAAAACTCCGAATGGAAAAATTCAAATCAAAGACCGCATTGCGGACGCGATGTTTCAAGAAATCCTCCTTCGTCCCGCAGAGTGTTCCATCATCGTCACCCCAAACTTGAACGGCGATTTTCTCTCCGATGCCTGTGCAGCGCAAGTCGGTGGACTCGGTATGGCACCGGGCGCGAATATCGGCGATGAAGCGGCGTGTTTTGAAGCGACCCACGGAACGGCACCAAAGTATGCGGGACAGGATAAAGTGAACCCTTCGTCGCTGATTCTCTCGGGCGTCATGATGCTCGAACATCTGGGATGGCAGAAGGCGGCCGATGCCGTGATCAACGGCATCACGAAAACGATCCGTCAGAAAACCGTGACCTACGATCTCGAGCGTCAGATGCAAGGGGCAACGAAGGTTTCCTGTTCGGAATATGCACGACGGATTGTGGCGAATCTCTCGTAACGTCTAAGGCTGCGCTGAAGCGACGAGGATGTTCTGATATCCTTGTAAGAGATGGAGAACTTTGCGGACATAGGCCCGCGTCTCGCGATACGGCGGAATGGCGTTATACTTTCTGACGGCTGAAGGTCCCGCGTTATAGGCAGCCAGCACCAACCGCAGATCTCCGCCAAAACGAATGATCAATTCTCGCAAATAACAAGCACCCCCCCTCGTGTTTTCAGAAGGATTCCAAACATCCTCGAGATCGAGGTGTCGCGCCGTCGTCGCGTTGATCTGCATGAGACCCATCGCCCCCTGGTGCGAACGGGCTTTGGGATCAAAATGGGATTCTGCGTGCATCACCGCCATCAGCAGCGCCGGATGGAGGTCATGGACATCGGCAACCTCGCGAACCATGGCAAGGAAGGGTGTCTCGGCCACACGAGGCCGTTGCGTCCCACGGTCCATGCCGTGAAAAAGGACCCATCCCTGGCCCATGAGCGAAACGCTCGCCAGAGCGGCAATGAGAAACGAACGCACTATAATGATGCTTTTGGCCAGCATATCCCCGTAAGAGTAGCAAACGGGATGCCAAAAGAGACTATACTAACTCTATGAAATTGTTATAATTTTTATGAATGACTACCGAATTTCGAGTTCCTTGGGGTAATGAGCGAGGACTGTACACCCCGAACGATTCACCACGGCGATATCTTCGAGCCGCACACCCCCAATCGCGGAATAATAGAGGCCGGGTTCAACGGTCATAACCATTCCGCGTTTGAGCGTACAATCGTACCGATTGATACGCGATGGTTCTTCATGGACCTCGAGGCCAATCGCGTGCCCCGTTCCGTGCATGAAGCCTTGGATGCGACCTTCTTTTTCCCCCGTGGGAAAACCATTTTTCTCAAAGAAGGTCACAATCGCTTCATGAATCACACGACCGTTGCGACCGGCACGAACCATCTGGAGTCCAAGTTTTTCCCCTTCACGCACCGTCGCAAACAAACGCTTGAGGGCGTCCGGCGCGCGCCCCTTGCAAAAGGTTCGTGTCGCATCACCAAAATAAAATGTTTTCAGTGATCGCGGAAACACATCCATGACAATGGATTGATGCGGTTTGAGGGGACCATGACCGATCTCATGGCCATCGCATGACTGGATTCCGCACGAGACGATGGGAGGATTGACGGCGTTCATGCCGTGCTCCAAGAGAAAGACACTAATGTATTCTCGGAGTCGCTCCGATGTGAGGACTGCATTGCGGTACACGATGCGACCACGACGAACACGACTTCGTTGAAGCAGCGTTCGGGCATGATCGATCGCGGCAAACGTCACGCGCTGCGAGGCTTCAATGGCGCTCACTTCAGATACCGTTTTGACCGATCGTTCGGGAAAAAACGGATCCGGCCCCGCTTCGACGCGATATCCTTTCTTTCGCAAGGCATCGACCAGGGCAAACGACGTCGAACGAGGAACCTGAAGGCGTCGAATATGAAAATCCGAGAAGACACGATGAAGGATATCGATCAATCGCGGTTTCGCTCCCTTCGCCTGAAGTTTTTTGAGATACGAGGCAAACGGAAGAACGCGATCAACCTTGGCCTCACGTTTGCCGCGGTCGATTTCGAGATCATTGAGGACAAGATAACTTTTTCCGCGCCATTCAAAAAAAATGATCGGATCATGGACGGTAAAACGCGTGGCGTAGAAAAGATCGGCGCTGCGTTCTGAGGTGTCGTAGATGAATTTGGCAACTGCCACAGGACCCCCTTCCCAAGCAAAGCAAGTTCCTATACAGGATGGCCATGCTTCACAAGTACCTTATCGTCGTTGCGGTCATCGGACTCTGCACGGCGTGCGCAACCGCCCCCGTGCGTCGTTCGACGTCACACGACATCCAACAGGGGAAGGCATCTTGGTACGGACCGGGATTCCATGGTCGCAAAACGGCCAGTGGCGAACGATTTAATCAAAAGGATTTGACCGCTGCGCATCGCACCCTCCCCTTTGGTACCATGGTCAAAGTCACGAATCTCCATAACGGAAAAACGGTCACGGTTCGCATCAACGACCGAGGCCCGTATGGCAAGGGTCGCATCATCGACTTGTCGAAGGCCGCGGCGAAAGAAATCGACATGATTCGAAAAGGGGTGGTGCCGGTTGAAATCACTATTTTAGAGTTTTGAGAGTTCCTTTGCACGATTGAACGCAGCGTCGATGGCTTTTGAAACAATCGCATCCAATTTCGACTCGGAAAAAACCTTGAGCGCCGCTTCGGTCGTGCCGCCTTTGGAGGTCACACGTTTCCCCAATTCCTCCGGCGAATCAGGACTTTCAGCCATTAAACGAGACGCACCCACAAAGAGCTGACGAACCATGCCATCGGCTGTTTTTGCATCCATCCCCATCGCTGTCATTTTATGAATCAGAAGATTTGCCCATTCAAAAACATACGCCGGACCAGAACCAGTAACAGCAACAACAATATCAAGGGCACTTTCACTTTCAAAAAGGAATGTCTTTGAAACCGTTTCAAAAATACCTTGAACAATATTCCTTTCCTCAGGACTGACTGCGGGCGTCACATACATGCCGGTGACACCCTCTCCCACAAGGCACGGCAAATTCGGCATTGTCCGAACGATTTTTTCTGCGCGGGGAAGAAGTGACTTTATTTTTGTCGTCGTCACGCCGGCCATAATAGAAATCACCACGCCCTGGGGATTGATGATGGAATTCAAGTTTTTTGCGAGTTCGGAAAATTGCTGGGGCTTGCAGGCAATCAGATAGAAATCACACGGGGGGAGTTCGCCGGGGGTCTTCACGACCTCCCCCCCGACGGCATCGGCCAAGGACTTCGCCAGCGTCACGATGGGGTCGCACAGGATCAGCTGAACATTCTTGGCCTTCGGCGCAAACCCCTTGACGATGGCCGAGCCCATATTGCCGCAACCGAGAACCGCGAATGTCGTCATGTTTTCTCCCCTCTGCACCGACCGTCAGTGGTGCACCATACCGCATCGTATTGATTGCAACAGACCTGACAAAAACAAAATCGGACGAAAGAAGGTGATCACCGGGAGAGAGGACAGTTCGAAGATATTTTCCTTCGCGACGATGGGTGGCGATCACATTCAGAACTTCGCGAAGATGAGGTTCCTCTCCATCGACAATGACAAAACTTGCCTCGGCGTCGGCGACACGCCATTCAAATTCCTGTTGGCTCACGCATTGACATTGCCACGATGTCCCGAGGCGCGTCCTCGCCTCTTCCCATGCCTTCAGCACTTTTTGTGTGCGCGCAAGCACCGTCACGCGTGATCCCACGGCATCAGCCGAGCGAGCGAAGTGGAGTACCTGCGGCGTGATCTCTTCCAAGAATCCCGCCACCAAACCCTTCTTCTTGATCAGGCGATAGTCGTCGTAACTGACTTGGCCGGGGATGTGACGACGTTCCCCCTCTCCCTTTGTGGGAGAGCCTGCCCTCCGGAGGCCAGGGGGATGGGGAGAGGGGGCAGTTGCCATCACATGAAACGCCTCGACATATTGCCGACATCCCACCTTCGGTCCCGTTCCCGAATATTTGAATCCCCCGAACGGTTCAATCGCGACCCTCGCCCCCGTGATGGAACGATTGACATACAGATTGCCCGCTTCCATGCGCGCAAGGACATCATCAATATCCTGTTGGGATTGACTAAAGATGCCGCCGGTCAAACCATATTTCACGGCATTGGCGATCTCCACCGCTTGATCGAGGGTCTGATAGGGAATGACATGAAGAATGGGACCAAACAGTTCACGCATCGCAAAACTCTCACGATGCACCGCACGTGACGCCGGAAGAAGAACGACCAGGGGACCAAGACAACATCCCGGGAGATCCTCCTCGGTGCGATCCAGAATCACGTTCCCGCCAAAGGACAGCGCCTCTTCCCGAACCTCCCGTGCCGCTTCGCGAAGACGTTCTTTTTCCTTTCCATTAATAATAGGATTCACGGTCGTCGCAAAATCCCATGACAATCCTACCGTGATATCACGACATGCCTCTCGAAGTCGGTCCGTGAAGCGTCCCACAATCGCCTGGTCAACGATGAGGCGGGACGCCGCTGAACATTTTTGACCGGCATTCCCGAAGGCCGAGTACAGAACGCCCGCAATCGTTTCGTCCAGCTCGGCATTCTTGGTAATAATGATTGCGTTCTTTCCTCCCATTTCGGTGATCGCCTTGGCAGGAACAACCACGTCCTGGGCCAGGGGCGGTCGGCACAGACGATTCCCAACGGTTTGGCCAATCTTGGTTCCGACTTCCTCGGAACCGGTGAAGACCACCGTGGAAACATCGGGTGATGCCACGAGTATTTGTCCCACCTCACGTCCTTTCCCAGGGATATGAATGAGGGCGTTCTTGGGAACACCGGCTTCATGCAGGAGATCGATGAGTCGCTGGGCAATCAGTGGCGTCGGCTCCGCCGATTTGAGGACAACGCCATTGCCAGCGACGAGTGCTCCCGCAACCATGCCGCACGGAATCGCCAACGGAAAATTCCATGGCGCAATGACCGCGGCGACGCCGCGAGGAACAACCGGTCGGGGAGAAGCATAGTCGGTTTCGACGCGCGCATAGAAATTTAAGAAATCGATCGCCTCATCGGCATCGGCGAGCGCCTCAGAGGGAGTTTTTCCCCCTTCAAAAACCATCAAGGCCGCAAGCTCTGTCCGTCGACACAGCAGACGCGCCGCTGCTTCGACAAGGATCGCCGCACGCAGGAATGGCCGCAGACGCGGCCACTCACCCGTACGCGCCTCTTCCCGAAAATCCTCGATGACCGTTTCCACATCGTCACGCGTTGCGAAAGCGATCGTTCCCACGACGAGCTCGGGATCCGAAGGACTCACGACTTGATGGGTCGGTCCTGTCCACCTCCGATCGGTTGCATACGTCTGCCCCACGTGTGATCGCATCGTATCAAGCGCTCTCACCATCGCCTGATATTCTTCCGGACGATCCAGCCGAAGGGGTGCCGTGTTTCGAAATTCCGAAGTCAAGACATCCACCGCGGGATCGACCACCAACCGTCCTGAAGTTATTTTTTCGCGAAGCAGCAGATCGGGTGGTGGAAGGGCCGCGGCGGTCGTGGCACGACTCCACGTCAGGACTCCCACCTGGGACGCATTCTCCATAATCCGTCGGACGAGATACGCCATCCCCACGAGGAGATTTCCGACGGGAATATAATTTCGAACCACCCATCCCAAAGAGGTCATCCCCAAAGACAGCGCCTCAAAGGTCCCGTGAAGACACTGATGCTCAATGACGGGTGCCTGCGGAAAACGAATCGCTCGAACGCTTTCGGCAAAACAATGATCTTCGAGATTGTGCGATCCAAAACACAACTGAAGTTGGTCGTGGTGTTCAAGAATCTTCATGATGAGCTGCCGGGTATGAAGATCTGTCTCTTCTTTGTTGAGAAATTGCGGCGCTTCAAAATTATGGGCCTCGGCCTCAATGGTCTCGGCATCCCAATACGCCCCCTTCACGAGACGCACGGGAAGACGCACGCCGCGTTCACGCGCAAACGCAAGCATATCCTCGAGGTGATGAGCAGCATCACGCACATAGGCTTGAAGAACCACCCCGAGACCATTCCAACCGTGAAGCTCTTGGGTCTCGCGCATAAACCTTCGAAGAATTTCAATCGTTAGATTCCGAACGGCATAGTGTTCGGCATCGACATTGATAAAGACATCGGCCGTTTTGGCCTCGAGCAGGATGATCTTGAGCCGTGGCGACACGTGTTCATACGTGTGTTCAAAGGCTTGGGGTTTGAATTCATGAGTCAGTGCCGACATCTTGATCGAAACATGGGCACGTTGAATACCGGCGCGATTCCGCTCTCCCTTTCGGATATACCGAGACCACCCTCGGATGAGTTTCACGACTTCATCGGTGTAATGATCTGCTTCCCGTTTCGAAACGACCAACTCGCCCAATTGATCGAGCGTCACATCGCGGTTACTTCCAAAAAGAGAACGGAGACGGGTTTCCGCCTTTTCGATGGATTCACCGGCGATAAAACGATAGGCAAAGCGTCGGACCAATCCACGAATCAACCCCGCCACCAAAAGTGCAGGACAACACATCATCACGAAGCGACTTCCCCAAAATTTCAAACAGGTGAGCGTTTCAAGGGTGAGTCGTTTCACTTCTTTCCCCGCACGATCGTGATCGAGCGACGGAAGGACCGCAATAAGCTTCAAGAGTTCCACGCGCAGCGAGGGATGATCAACGGCCAAGTTTAAAAAAATATTCGAGAACTTCTCCACGATCGACGGTCGATAACGTTTCACACGATCACGAAGCTCGTTTGCCTTCCCCTCGACCCCACGTTGGATGTCTTGCGAAACATCGTCCCGAAGCAGATCAGAAAGTCCAAAGCGTTTGGTCAGTCGCTCGATAGGACTAGGCCCACGCTCAGGCTGGATCGAATGGAGTTTGTCCACATGACGCTGAAGGCGTGCCAAACGATCACGCGCTTCCGGATCGCGTTCCACCATCTCACGGGCTGTGGGATCATTCGCGAATCCTTCGAGGAGAAAGAGTTCGCGAGCGGCATTGATCGAGGCAACCAAAACCGTTTTTTCGGGAGGAAAAAATCCGAAAAGCAAGGGGACACCGTTGATCACGCGCCGCTCAAGAAAGGGACGATCAACCGACGCTGGAAACGTCATGCCGGCGACGATATCCGCGTAGAGCTCATCAACCCGCAGGAGCCAGCGCTCTCCCCCCACGGTGATGTCACGGGCAATAATATTGGGAATTCCCCACGGCGCCATAGCTGGCCCGACTTATGCTGCTACGCTCGGGAAAGCAACAGCCGATCGTAGAACCATCCGCCGATCGCTCCCCCAAGAAGCGGACCGACCCAGTACACCATATGATTCGTCCAGAGACCGCTGAGTAGCGCTGGTCCAAAGGCACGGGCGGGATTCATCGCGGCACCGGTGAGCGGACCGCCAAAGAAGATATCCATCGTAATGACCAAACCGATGACGAGGGGTGCAAGCGTCCGCGGTCCCTTGGGGTCCACGGCAGAAGCAAAAATCGCGATGACCAAAAAGAACGTGAGTATGGCTTCGATCACGATGCCGTTCATAACACTAACACCCGTCGCAAGGGCAGGGGTTCCCAACTGAGATTGCATCACGGTTGTGTCCGAAAAGAGCGTCGTCAAAAGCCATGCCCCAACAACGGCACCGGCACATTGGGAAACCCAATAGCCGAAAGCTTGTCCCAAGGGTATCCGCTTCGTGACGAACATCGCAAACGTGACGGCTGGATTGATGTGCGCCCCCGAGATATGACCGGTGACCGCAACACCAATAAAAATGGCGAGACCATGGGCCAACGCAATCCCCACGAGCCCCGTCGTTCCACCCTGCTGGACGCTCACGACGATCGACCCTGCACCGATAAAAATGAGGAGAAACGTTGCGATGAATTCTGCGAGATACCGATTCCAAGGACTCTTCATAAAAACCTCCGATGTCAACCATTGTTGGTGACGGTGGATAACGAAAGTTGGCAATGACTGCAACATATATATTGCACATGCAATTAGTTGTTTTCAATAGCGATTTTATAT
>JACQMA010000183.1 GCA_016203825.1 Deltaproteobacteria bacterium
CGCGACGTCGCACGTGGAGTACCAGACCGCGACTCGTCACTCTGCCCACGTGGACTGTCCTGGGCACGCCGATTACGTGAAGAACATGATCACCGGGGCAGCCCAGATGGACGGGGCGATCTTGGTGGTTTCCGCGTCGGACGGTCCCATGCCTCAGACGAGGGAACACATTCTGTTGGCCCGCCAAGTGGGTGTGCCGAAGATTGTCGTGTTCATGAACAAGGTGGATGCGGTGGATGATAAGGAACTCTTGGATCTTGTGGAACTGGAAGTTCGGGAATTGCTGACGCAGTATGAATTCCCCGGAGACGAGATTCCGGTGATTCGTGGTTCAGCGTTGAAGGCAATGGAAGGAGACGCCGGGGAGTTAGGCTATCAGGCGATCCAGAAGCTTTTGGATGCGGTGGACAGTTATATCCCCGAGCCCAAGCGACCCTTGGACAAGCCGTTCTTGATGCCGGTCGAAGACGTGTTTTCGATCTCCGGTCGAGGAACGGTGGTCACGGGACGGTGTGAACGTGGAATCGTGAAGGTGGGCGAAGAGATTGAGATCGTGGGCATTAAGGCAACCCAGAAGACGGTCGTGACGGGTGTCGAGATGTTCCGCAAAGTCCTCGACGAAGGCAGGGCCGGAGATAACGTGGGACTTCTGCTTCGAGGGACGAAGCGAGAAGATGTGGAACGAGGCCAAGTAGTGGCGAAGCCGGGGAGTATCACGCCGCACAAGAAGTTTAAGGCCGAGATTTACGTCCTGACGAAAGAAGAAGGTGGAAGGCACACCCCGTTTTTTAAAGGCTATCGGCCGCAGTTTTACTTTCGAACGACCGATGTGACGGGGATTGTGGAGTTACCGGAGAAGGTGGAGATGGTGATGCCAGGAGATAACGTGTCGGTGGTCGTGGAGCTCATCACCCCGATCGCGATGGAGAAGGAGCTTCGGTTTGCCGTTCGAGAAGGTGGGCGCACGGTGGGTGCTGGTGTAGTCGCGGAAATTGTGGAGTAACGTATGAGAGTCATTATCCAACTTGAATGCGGTGCTTGTAAGCGTCGAAATTATTCGACGACCAAAAACAAAACAAAGACGCCGGATCGTTTGGCGATCAAAAAGTATTGTCCGTTTTGCCGAAAGCATACGGAGCACAAGGAGACGAAGTAAATAGGCCAGTAGCTCAGCTGGTAGAGCATCGGTCTCCAAAACCGAGGGTCGCGGGTTCGAAGCCTGCCTGGCCTGCAGGGGAGGCAGGTTTTCATGATGGATGGGATCGGTATGGCGGCACAAGATCGTAAGATCGTCAGTCTTTGCTTTTTGATCTGCGGGATCACGGCTGGTTTGGTGGTGCGTGAATTGGCCGCCACGATCTGGGCCGTGGCCCACTTGGCGGTGCCGGCATGGGTGGTCACGCCGGCCGACCTCTTGGGAGTTGGAGCAGGATTCATCACGTTCTTCGTCCTCCTCAAGAATGAGCGGGCAGGAACGTACTTGAGTGAGGTGCTCGTTGAATTGACGCGTGTGGTTTGGCCGCAGCGAAAAGAAACCGTTCTGTCGACAGGTGTTGTTTCGGTGTTGGTCGGAATCTGTGCGCTGCTCCTTTTTCTTTTCGATATGATCTGGGGAACCTTTGTCAGCATGATGTTGAGTGGTCAATGAACAACGGAGCGGAACCTGTGGCGAAACATTGGTATGTCGTGCACACCTATTCGGGATACGAGCAGAAGGCGAAGAAGGCGCTTGAAGAACGTATTCGACAGCACAAGGCGGAAAGCTTGTTTGAAGATATTCTTGTTCCCACAGAAGATGTGGTCGAAGTCAAAAAAGGTGTGAAACGGGCGGCGAAGCGCCAATTTTTTCCAGGGTATCTCCTGGTGAAAATGGAGTTGAACGATACGACCTGGTATTTGGTGAAGGGAACGCCCAAGGTGACGGGATTTGTGGGTGGCTCGACGAAACCCCCGATTGTTCCCGAAGAAGAGGTGCGAAGAATTACGCATCAGATTCAAGAGGGGACGCTGAAACCGAAACCCAAGGTCGAGTTTGAACAGGGTGAAAATGTTCGTGTGGTGAGTGGGCCGTTCTCGAGTTTCACGGGGACCGTGGACGCGGCCAATGATGAAAAAGGGAAGTTGCGTGTGCTCGTGAGTATTTTTGGACGATCAACGCCGATTGAGTTGGATTTCACCGAAGTCGAGAAAGTGACCTAAGGGGAACGTATGGCAAAGAAGATTACAGCGCAGGTGAAGTTGCAGTGTCCCGGGGGACAGGCGAATCCAGCTCCTCCCGTGGGCCCAGCACTTGGTCAGCACGGCGTCAACATCATGGAGTTTTGCAAGCAGTTCAATGCCAAGACGCAGAATCAGCCGGGGATGGTCATTCCGGTGATTGTGACGATCTATCAGGACCGCACGTTTAGCTTTGTCATGAAGACGCCGCCGGCCTCCGTGTTATTGAAAAAGGCTGCGGGGATCGAGAAGGGCTCGCCGGTTCCGAATAAGCAGAAGGTGGGCAAGGTGACGAAGAAACAGATCGAAGACATCGCCAAACAGAAATTGCCAGATCTCAATTGTTCCACACTTGCATCAGCGATGCGAACGATTGAAGGCACGGCACGAAACATGGGCATCGAGATTGCGTGAAGGAGGAGTTATGGCAGGGAAGCGGTATCGCGAAGACATCAAGAAGGTGGAAGCTGACAAACGGTGCACGGTTGAGGAGGCGGTTGCGATCCTTGATGGTTTTTCAAAGGCAAAATTTGACGAAACCGTCGATGTTGCCATTCGCCTCGGGATTGATCCGAAGCAAACGGACCAGACTGTGCGCGGTGCCATCAGTCTTCCTCATGGGACGGGTCGCAAACTCCGCGTTGCGGTCTTCGCCAAGGGTGAAAAACAGCGTGAAGCAACCGACGCCGGCGCCGATGTGGTCGGCGGTGATGAGCTCGTTGAAAAGGTGCAGGGCGGGTGGATCGAATTCGATAAGGTGGTCGCAACACCAGACATGATGGCGGCTGTTGGAAAATTGGGAAAAGTTTTGGGTCCACGCGGGCTCATGCCGAACCCAAAAATGGGTTCCGTGACGCAAGATGTGGCCAAGGCCGTCAAGGACGCAAAGGGTGGACGCATTGAATTTCGAAATGATAAACAAGGAATCGTCCATTCTCCCGTGGGAAAGCGTTCGTTTGGGAAGGACAAGCTCAAGGATAATGTGAGTGTATTCTTGGAGGCCATCGTGAAGGCGAAGCCGGCGACGGCGAAAGGTGTTTACCTTCAGTCGATTACCCTTTCGGCCACGATGAGCCCCGGAGTGAAGATCGATCCTGAATCGATTGCCGCATAGAAAAGAGGACGACGATGAATCGCACACAAAAAGAAGTCGAGATCCAGAAGCTGGGGAAGCAGTTTTCAGAAGCAAAGGCCTTTCTTTTCTCCGGCTACCGTGGGTTGAAGGTTCAAGCCATCACAACTCTTCGGGGACAGCTCCGTAAGGAGCGTGTTGGCTTGAAGGTCGTCAAGAATCGTCTTGTGAAGCGTGTCCTTGCCGAACGGGGTTTGAATGATCTTGAACAATTTCTCGATGGTCCAACGGCATTGGCGTGGGCCGAGAGCGATCCCGTTTCTGCTGCCAAGGTTCTGGTTGAATTTGCCAAGGAAAATGAATCCCTCGTTCTTCGTGGTGGTTGGCTTGAAGGAAAGACGATCACGCTGAAGGATATTGAAACGCTCGCAAAATTACCGAGTCGCGAGGTGTTGTTGGCGAAGGCCCTGGGCTCGATGCAGGCACCGGCAACAAATTTCGCAAGGGTACTCGCAGCGGTTCCGAAGGCTCTGGTGACAGCCCTCAACGCAATCAAGGAAAAGAAAGCTTAAACGAACTCGCGCAAGCGAGTCGCCCACCCATCGTAACGATGGTTCGGTACGACATCAGGTGGGGCGTGAACATAAGGAGGAAAGCATGGCAACAGTCGGACGGCAGGAAATTGTGGAGTCGTTAAAAACCATGACGCTTCTCGAGGTCTCCGAGCTTGTGAAAGAGCTCGAGACGACCTTTGGGGTCTCGGCGGCAGCACCGGTGGCGGTTGCTGCAGCGGGGGCAGCTGCAGGTCCAGCGGCCGAAGAGAAGACCGAGTTCACCGTGGTCCTGGCAGATGGTGGTGCCAATAAAATTGCGGTGATCAAGGAAGTTCGCGGCGTGACGAGTCTTGGTCTCAAAGAAGCGAAAGACTTGGTCGAAGGCGCACCCAAGACACTCAAGGAAGGTGTCTCGAAGCAAGAGGCTGATGAGCTCAAAAAGAAGCTCGAGGCCGCTGGTGCTAAAGTTGAGATTAAGTAAACCCGCACACAAAAAATAGAGGAGAGATATCGCTATGGCGACAGCTCCAGTTCGGCGCATCCGGAAGAGTTTTGCCAAGATTAGGCCGGTGATTGAGACACCCCCGCTCATCGAGTTGCAGAAGCGCTCGTATGATCTCTTCTTGCAGCGGGACGTGCCGCTTGATGAACGAAGCGATATTGGTCTTCACGGCGTCTTCAAGAGCGTTTTCCCGATTAAGGGGTTTACGCAGACGGCCTCGCTCGAGTTCGTCAGTTATATGGTCGACGAGCCGAAGTACAGCGAGCACGAGTGCCGCAATCGTGGCATGACGTATGCGGCTCCGATGCGGGTGCTTGTTCGGCTCGTTGTCTGGGATGTCGATGAAGCGACGGGGTCCCAGGCGATTCGGGACGTGAAGGAGCAAGAGGTCTATTTCGGTGAAGTGCCGATGATGACCGAATTTGCCACCTTCATTATTAACGGGACCGAGCGCATTATCGTGAGTCAGTTGCACCGGAGCCCTGGTGTCTTCTTCGAGCATGACAAGGGGAAGACGCATTCTTCCGGAAAACTTCTCTTTTCGGCACGCATGATTCCCTATCGCGGGGCGTGGCTTGACTTTGAATTTGACGCCAAGGATTTGGTTTACGTTCGCGTCGACCGCCGACGAAAACTTCCGGCGACGATTCTCCTTCGGGCCTTGGGCTACACGACGGAAGAATTGCTCAATATGTTCTACCGAGCTGAAACCGTTGTGGTCGAAGGGAAGAACAAGCTCGTCAAA
>JACQMA010000185.1 GCA_016203825.1 Deltaproteobacteria bacterium
ATAACTTATTGAAAGTATTAACTTTTTTAAGCGTCTTCCCTCGGCATGGGGTCATCATCACCAAAAAGCGTCAAGGATTTGACGATCGATGACTTTCTTGACACCCAAGAGAAACGGGATAGGAGAATACACTTTATGACACAGCCAACCATTCAATCCATGTCGAATGAAACGCGCAGCTTCACTCCGCCAGCGGCGGTGACCAAGCGCGCGTGGATCAAGAGTCGCGAGGAATATCAAAAACTCTACACGCAGTCGATCGAACAGCCCGAAACGTTTTGGTCGGACATCGCCAACACTTTTGTCTGGTTCAAAAAATGGGATCGCGTGCGTTCCTATGATTTCGCCAAGACGATCAACATCACGTGGTTTGAAGGGGCAAAAACGAATATGACGGTCAATTGTCTCGATCGTCATGTTGACGCTGGCCTTGGAGATCGCGTTGCCTACCTGTGGGAAGGCAATGATCCGCGTGAGAAAAAGACGGTGACGTATCGACAACTCCTCGAAGATACGTGTCGCTTCGCCAATGTCTTGAAAACACTCGGCGTGAAAAAGGGAGATCGTGTCACCATCTATCTTCCCATGATTCCCGAACTTCCGGTCGCGATGCTTGCGTGTGCACGTATTGGCGCTGTTCACAGTGTTATTTTTGGCGGATTCTCAGCGGAATCGATTGCGGATCGCCTCATCGATGCGGGATCAACATTTTTGATCACTTCCGATGGCGGTTACCGTGGACCAAAATCCATTTCGCTCAAACGCATCGCCGACGAGGCGATGGCTACTGCGGCTACCAAAGGAACCACGGTGACCACCTGTGTTGTGGTCAAACGGACGAATGAAGCCGTCGAGTGGAAAAGTGATCGCGATCATTGGTGGCAGGAACTGCTGAGCACGGCGAACACAACATGCGAACCAGCATCGATGGATGCCGAAGATCCCCTCTTTATTCTCTACACATCGGGTTCAACGGGAAAACCGAAAGGGGTTCTTCACACAACTGCCGGTTACATGGTCTTTGCCGCAACAACGCATAAGTATGTTTTTGATTATCATCCCGAGGATATCTTCTGGTGCACCGCCGATATCGGCTGGGTCACGGGACACAGCTACATCGTCTATGGCCCTCTCGCCAACGCTGCAACATCTGTTCTTTTTGAAGGCATCCCCACGTATCCGGAACCCGATCGTTTCTGGGAAGTCTGTGAAAAATACAAAGTGAACACCTTTTATACGGCACCAACGGCGATTCGAACCCTCATGCGCGAAGGAGAGAAGTGGCCGAAGTCGCGTGACCTCTCATCGCTTCGGATCCTTGGCACCGTGGGTGAACCGATTAATCCCGAAGCATGGATGTGGTATCACCGCGTCGTTGGTAATGAACGGTGTCCGATTGTCGACACGTGGTGGCAAACAGAAACCGGTGGCATTTTGATCACACCCCTTCCGGGTGCGATTGCCACCAAACCCGGATCGGCAACGGTTCCTTTTTTTGGTGTGCAACCGAAAATCATTCGGGAAGATGGATCGGAAGCCAATGTGAATGAAGGTGGTTTTCTCGTCATCACCGAACCGTGGCCCGGCATGATGCGAACGGTCTACGGCCACCATGAACGTTTCAAAGAAACCTATTTTGCACGTTTTCCCGGGAACTATTTTACGGGTGACGGTGCACGACGCGACGAAGACGGGTACTTCTGGCTCATGGGCCGTGTCGATGACGTTATTAATGTCTCGGGCCATCGCATCGGAACCGCAGAAGTGGAAAGTGCGCTTGTCTCGAATCCCAACGTCGCTGAGGCGGCCGTGGTTGGCTTTCCTCACGACATCAAAGGTGAAGGATTGTATGCCTATGTCACCGTCAAGCAAGGCGTGGCCATTGATGGTGATCTGCGAACAGAACTGCTCAAGCATGTCCGCAGAGAGATCGGTCCCATCGCGCAACCCGATATGATCCACTTTACCGACGGACTTCCGAAAACGCGCTCGGGGAAGATCATGCGACGTATTTTGCGAAAAATCGCAGCCGGGAACACCGAAGACCTCGGTGATACCTCAACGCTCGCCGATCCCAATGTCGTGAATTTGCTCCTCGAAACCCGTCCAAATCGCTAATTATATCAAACGGTTGTAAGGGTACGAGATTCACTCTCATGGGGCGCAACTTGAGCCCCTCCTGTTACCGATAACTTAAGTGAAACAACCCCCCCTTTTTGGGCCCTTTGGCGATAGTGCTGAAGGGCCCTTTTTATTGACCACTCAAGACACCTCATTCATAATGGGAGCCCATATGCCGAAAGAAATCACAGCGGAAGCGGTTGAGTATCCCATCAATGAAGCGCTCCTCAAAGAGGCAACGGAACTCAAAGAGAAGTGGCGGGTCCTCAAGGAACGGCTCGAGAAGATCGACGACAATCGAAGCCAAGTTTCACCTGCCGTCTATGACCGCGTTCGCAAAGATTATGAAGCGCGCCTGAATGAATCGCGCGGACGGCTCCTCGAGAAAAAAGCCGAGGTCGACCGCGAACTCGCACTGCTGCGCACGACCCAAAAGAAAGTTTCGGCACGTTTTGAGGAACATCAACATCTTCTGGAGGAAATCAAATTTCGATACTCCTTAGGAGAATTTGATGAACAGGATTACAGAGAGCGCTCAACAGAAGCTGCAGAGAAACTGGGAAAATTTGAAACCATTCTTTCGGCCATCACGGCGAATATCGAGCGTTATGAATCTATTTTTGCAACCGAGACCGATCTCGCTGCGCCCGTCTCATCCCGAGAACCGCGGAAAACCGAAAGTGGAGCTGCAAAATCTGCCGGCGCGGCCATCCTCACCGAGAATCTCGACGAAGACAGTGAACCTGAGACTGATGAGTCAGGCTACATCATTGAAGAGGAAAAACGTGATTACTTCACCGACACCGGTGCGACCTCGTCGCAAGTCGATATCAGTGGGACCGTCAAGACGAAACCCGCTGCCCGCGGAGCAGTGAGTGGCGCGCGCCTTGTCATCGTCAAGGGACCTCATGCGGGTGCCACGTATGCGATCACGGATGTTCTCTCGATGGGACGCGCCGACTCCAACACCATCGTCGTGCGTGACGGCAAGGCGAGCCGACAGCACTGCAAGATTGAACGCAAAGGGAACGACTACTTTCTCCTTGATCTGAATAGCTCCAATGGCACGACGGTGAACGGTGAACGGGTCGAAGAGCACATCTTGGTCAACAACGACAAAGTCCAAATCGGCGACTGCGTGCTACAGTTTCAGCGTTAAATATCAGGTTATCAAAGTTACCATCTACCACGTACGACATCGGAAAGGAATGCTGGACTCTTTATTCGGTATTGGACAAATACCACCCATTGACGTCGGTGATACGGCCAGGAAATGTCGTTGAGTATGGTATATCATGTAAAGCCCCCATCATAAGAGCGTCATCGGCTTTATAACCAGAAAACCCACCGACAATAACAGGGCCGTCTTTGCATCCTGGATACGCTTTTTTTGCCACTTGGTTCCCACTGCGATCGAACAACTTGATCGCGTAACTTGGCTCAAGTACTACAC
>JACQMA010000186.1 GCA_016203825.1 Deltaproteobacteria bacterium
GTGTGTGGGGGTATCGTTGCCCAACATACGTTGAATCTCGCCCTCAAGGTTTTTCCGGCCGATGCTGTTGTGCTGTGTACGGGTGGTTTCGAAAATATCTATGCGCGTTACGCTGGTGCGTCGACGGGATACGCTGTTGCCCAAGCGTACCTGCAGGGGGCGACGTTTGCGAACCCTGAATTTGTCCAGTTTGAGGAGACGAAGCCGATGTGGTCGCTCGGTGGTCTGTGGGTCGATGACAATCACCAAACGTCGATTCCCGGCCTCTTCGCCGCCGGTGGGTGTGCGGCTCGCTATCACGGCGCTTCAGCGCTGATGCCCAATGTGCCGCTCGCTGTGGTGCACGGTGGTGAGTGTGCAGGTGCGAGCGCTGTCGAATGGGTTCAAGGCCGGGAGGTCCGTGGACACGCGTTGTCCGCGTCGCTCGTCAAGGAAGCAGAACGGGTGCAGGAATACGAGCAAGACAAGTTTTTCGCGATGAGTGGCTATGAAAATCCGCACAAGCTCAAACAAGAATTGGGCGAATTGCTCCAGACCCATGCTGGTGTCACCCGTCAGCAGAGATCGCTTGAAGCGGCGCTAGAAAAAATCGTAAGCCTTCGAGACCGTTTTTGGCAGTCGGGGATTCTCGATCACGCGCGCTGGGCCAATCAGGAACTTGTGTTTATGCGGCAGTTGTCGCGGGAACTTGAGCTTGCGCACATCCTTGTTGCAGCGGCACTCAAACGCGAAGAAAGCCGCGGGATGCATCAGCGAAGCGACCATCCCGAGCGCAACGATACGACGTGGAAGTGTTTGACGAAGGTGACCTATGATGAAGAGAAGCCGGTTTTCGATTTTCGTGAAAGGATCAGCGACGCGTGAAGACTGAACGTGAAGTCCATCTCAAGGTGCGCCGTCAAGAGAGTCCCGACGATCTTTCCTCTTGGGAAGAATTTCGTGTCACCGTGCCACCTTCGCAAACCGTGATGGAGCTCCTGCAGCGACTGAAATTGAAACCCATCACCGCCGATGGTCTTCCGACGACACCGGTGGTCTTTGATGCCTCGTGCACGAGTGCCATGTGCGGGGCATGTGCGATGCTCATTAATGGACGCGTACGCATGGCATGTACGACCCTCGTCGACATGATCAAGGAACCCATCATCCTGGAACCGTTACGTTCCTTTCCGGTCGTACGAGACCTCATGGTTGATCGAGACGCCATGTTCGAAGCGCTGAAAAACATGCGTCTCTGGACGGAGATTGATGGTTGGTCAGATGCGGGTTCTGGGCCCCGAAAAACACCAGCACAACAAGAGTGGAGTGCGATGCTTTCCCGTTGCACCATGTGCGGGTGTTGTTGCGAAGCTTCGCCGCAGTATCATGCACGCTCGCCCTTTGTGGGACCCCACGTGATGGCGCATGTTGCGCGCTGTAACCGGGAGCCGAACGGTGTCATTGACAAGACAAAGAGACTCACGGCATTGATGCAGCCCGGCGGACTTGCTGACAGCGATGAGGGTTGCAGCGATGTCTGTCCCCAGAAGATTCCCCTCGATCGAGTGACGGCTGGATTGAACTGGGAGGTCACCGCGTTTTCTGTGAGGAGATTTTTTCACGGATGAAATTACACGAACATCAGGGCAAAGAACTTCTCGCGCGTTTCGGTGTTCCCGTTCCACGGGGCAAAGTCGCCTTCACGGTCGACGAAGTGGAGCGGATTGCAATATCACTCGGTGGTACCGTGGTGGTCAAGGCGCAGATCCACGCCGGTGGGCGCGGCAAGGGTGGTGGGGTGAAGCTCGCGAAGGATGCCTGCGAAGCGCGTGTCCTCGCAAAGCAAATCCTCGGCATGACACTCGTCACGATCCAAACCGGACCGGCAGGAAAAAAAGTCGGCCGTCTCTTGATTGAAGAAGGCTGTTCCATTGCCCGCGAGTTGTATGTTGGTCTTACTCTCGATCGTGGAGCGTCGCGGCTTGTTTTTATCGCGTCGACCGAGGGAGGGATGGAGATTGAAGAAGTTGCGCGCGTGGCACCACACAAGATCCTCAAAGAGATCATCGATCCCGCACAAGGATTGACAACACAGCAAGCGGAGAAACTGGCGACAGCCTTGGGCCTCACCGGTGATACGGCACGCGCGTTTGTCCCGTTTGCCTCGAATCTCTATCGCGTCTACCTCGAGTGCGATGCATCGCTCGTGGAGATCAATCCCCTTGTGGTGACGAAGGACGGCAAGCTCTTAGCCCTCGATGCCAAGATTGCCCTTGATGACAACGCACTCTTTCGTCACGCAGATATCGAAGCGTTACGCGATCTCACCGAAGAAGACCCGGCCGAGATGGAGGCGAAGACATTCGAGCTGAGTTACATCAGCCTCGATGGCAATATCGGCTGCATGGTGAATGGTGCAGGCCTCGCCATGGCGACGATGGACATCATCAAGCTCGCGGGCGGGATGCCGGCCAACTTTCTCGATGTCGGTGGGTCGGCGACCAAAGAAACGGTGGCGGAAGCCTTCAAAATTATCCTGCTCGATCCCAAGGTGAAGGGAATTCTGGTGAATATTTTTGGTGGTATCATGAAATGTGACATCGTTGCCGAAGGGATCGTGGCGGCGACGAAGGAGCTCGCCGTTAAAGTGCCGGTGGTGGTGCGTCTGCAAGGGACGCGAGTTGAAGAGGGGCGAGCAATCCTCGCGAGCTCAGGATTGAATCTGATTCCGGCAGATGGTTTGGCGGAAGCCGCGCAGAAGGTGGTGGCAACGCTATGAGTATTTGGATCAACAATGACACGCGCTTGATCGTTCAGGGAATCACGGGATCGCATGGGAAGTTTCACGCCCTCGGGTGTCGCGAATATGGCACGAACGTCGTTGGAGGTGTGACACCGGGAAAGGGTGGGCAAGACGTTGAGGGTATTCCGGTTTTCAATTCGGTGCGTGAGGCACGTGAGGCTGTGAAGCCCAATGCCACAATGATTTTTGTGCCACCGAAGTTTGCCGCGGACGCTATTCGTGAGGCAGCAGCGGCAGGAGTGGAGCTGATCATCTGTATTACGGAAGGAATTCCGACCCTCGATATGGTCCGCGTGAAAAACGAATTACGAGGAAAAAAAGTTCGCCTGATTGGTCCGAACTGCCCTGGAATCATTACGCCGGGCCAATGCAAGATCGGGATCATGCCCGGGCGGATTCATCGCCCGGGTCATGTGGGGGTCGTCTCGCGCAGTGGAACACTCACGTATGAAGCCGTCGATCAATTGACGAAATTGGGGCTCGGACAATCGACCTGTGTTGGTATTGGTGGAGATCCCGTTCCGGGGACCGGGTTTATCGATGTTCTCGAGGCCTTCGAATCCGATCCCAAGACACATGCGATCGTTCTCATCGGTGAAATTGGTGGCAGCGATGAGGAAGGGGCGGCCGATTTTATCAAGGCAAAAATGACCAAACCCGTCGCCGCTTTTATTGCCGGACAGACCGCTCCACCAGGGAAACGCATGGGCCATGCCGGGGCCATCATCTCGGGTTCGCAGGGAACAGCGGCCGAGAAAATCAAAAAACTTGAATCGTGCGGGGTTGCCGTGGCAAAGAGTCCTGCAGAGATCGGAAGTACCCTTCAAAGGAGGCTGTCATGAGACATATTCTTGTCCTTGGTATCATTGTGAGTTTGTCTTTGGCGTGTGAACGCGTGAATGAGTCGCCCGTTTCGGCAAATCTACCCGAGACCAATGGCGGTGCCCATACGACGGCGCAACCACCCAGCAGCAATGGTCAGGTGGCGGCAGGAACGGTCGCGGTAACGACCGAGCGTGGCGTTGTGAATGTGACCGTCGAAATAGCACAAACGGATGAAGAGCGTGCTCGAGGACTCATGGGTCGCGAATCACTCCCCAATAATAATGGGATGTGGTTTGCTTTTGCGGACGATGTTGAAGATCGTTTTTGGATGAAGGACACGACGATCCCGCTCGACATCATCTTCGTGGGAAGTGACAACAAAATCGTCGATCTCATTCAGAACACGGTTCCGCTCTCGACGGAACTCTTGGGTTCACGTACCCCGTATCGATATGTTCTCGAGGTGAACGCCGGGTTTGTCGCCGACCACGGTCTTCGCGTTGGTGACCAGGCGCAACTTCGTATCGGTCCCGCGGAGTAACAATTACTTTTCTCCAGCCTACCGTGGCGGCCGCGGAGCGCAAAAGATATCGCCGTTTCCAGAACTGCCCCCGAACGATCGGGACCCGCATTGTCCACAAGGCGAGATTGGATCTTCCCGATGATAATAACAAGAGTACCACCCTCTGCCGATCTCTAAACCCCACCCCGCCGGGCACGGATTTTCAATGACGTCACGTGGCCTGGGACAAGCATCCTCGCATTCGCGGTCATATCTACATGCTGTGATACATTCGCTATAACAGCGAAAACCTACATGGTTATCCCAATACACACCATCCTCGAAACTGCCAATGAAGTTTACAGGATCTTCCCAATAGTTGGCTCCCTCGAAACCATCTATGCAACTAGCGGCAGATCTTATTTCAGATTTGAGCGAGCAGATGTAGCAACCCTCGATCAAAAGCTCTGCAGAATCATACAAATTACAGGGGTTTGCGGAAAGCTCGTAGTCTGAACTATTGCCATTGCACGATGGGGATTCACTGCATCTCCATAACTTCTCCATGTCTACGAATCTCAAGAGTACGGTCGGACTTAATTGTGGCTGAAGTCGCGGCGTCTGTTTTTTCGGTTCAATTTTTTCAATGCTTCTCGATTCATTTTTGGCAGGGTTTATTTGCCTTTTTTGAATATCTCCTGCTGAAACCAACTCTGGGGTCGCTACAAATAAGGCGAAGGTGAGAAGAGCAAGAAATCCAACGAGTCGGGTTTTCATAAATTTATCCTCCTGGGTGTAATCAGAGCAAGTTCCGTACCAAGAAACAGAAAAAAGAAGTTGAAAAAAATCAACGATATCGGAACATTCAAGGGCGCCAGACCGGTCAAAATTCTCTCCCAAAATGATAAATGCTCTCATTTTGAGAATATGGAAGGGGAGTAAATATTTTTGTCTTGCTTGTAGGTCAATTTCAATGTAGATTACCCACATGTTAGACAGGTTAATAACAAAGCATTTGGGAGAGTTTCGGAAGAGCATCCTTCTTCTTGGGGCGAGACAGGTCGGAAAATCGACCATTCTTCGTTCCCTCAACCCCATTTTATTTATCAATTTGGCCGATGAGGAGACCTACCA
>JACQMA010000187.1 GCA_016203825.1 Deltaproteobacteria bacterium
ATGCCGTGCCCCTACACGATTTGTCGCACATCTTCCGCATGATGCTCCTTAAAAATATTCCGTAATGCTGTTTCATTAAAATGTGGATCATCACTCGCGACGAAAAAACCAAAGCGATCATCGGTCAGACGCGGATCATAATGGCGTCGCCAGAAATCAAACGGCCAGCACATCCCCAGAAGAATGAGCGCGGTGCTCACCCCCGCGAGCAGGACCATCGCTTCAAATGAAATCGGAATAAAGGCTGGCCAGCCCAGCATTCCTTTTGGTTTCCCTCCCACATTCACCGGCCAACCGGAATTGTGGGTCCAGATTTGAAAAAGAAAACCAAGACCCCAACCGCTCACAGCGATGATCAGTGTTGCCCAAGGGATCCACGACCGTTTGATTCCCATCGCCTGATCGAGTCCATGAACGGCGAACGGAGTGTAGGCGTCGCACTTGGTGATGCGGAGCCCATGAATTTTCCGAGCGGTGGCGATGAGATCATCCGGATGTTCAAAAACGGCCAGGAGTCCGCGTGCGTTACGCATAGAGCTCACCTTTTTCCTTGCGACCGTGCTTCATGATCGACTTTACCTCAAACATTGCAATCGTGGGAAGCACGCGGCAGAAGATGAGGAAGAAGGTCATGAAAAAACCGAAACTCCCGACGATCATGCCGATGTCGAAGCGCGTGGGATGAAACATCCCCCAGTTGACGGGGAGAAAGTCGCGGTGGAGTCCCGTGACGATAATCACAAATCGCTCAAACCACATCCCGATATTAATGAAGATCGAGACGACAAACATGAGGGGAATGGTGCGCCGCCATTTCTTGACCCAGAAAATTTGGGGGACCAGCACGTTGCAACTCATCATGATCCAATAGGCCCAGCCATAGGGCCCGAACGCGCGATTGATAAACACAAACCGTTCGTAGAGACTGCCGCTGTACCACGCGATAAAAAACTCCATGATGTAGGCATAGCCCACCATCATGCCGGTGAGCAGCATGATCTTGTTCATTTTTTCCAGATGGCCAAGCGTGATGTAGTCTTTGAGATTGAAGACTTCACGCGCGATGATCATGAGCGTCATGACCATCGCAAAGCCTGAGAAAATCGCACCGGCGACGAAGTACGGAGGGAAGATCGTCGTGTGCCAGCCGGGTAAGAGCGACACGGCAAAATCGAAACTGACGATGGAGTGGACGGAGAGCACGAGTGGTGTCGAGAGTCCTGCGAGAAGGAGATAGACCATCTCGTAATGACTCCACGTGCGCGCTGAGCCCCTCCAACCGAGACTCAAAACCCCGTAGACAAAGCGACGAATCTTATTTTTGGCGCGATCGCGGACCGTCGCCAAATCAGGGACGAGACCGATGTACCAAAACAGCAACGAGATCGTGAAGTAGGTCGAGACCGCAAAGACGTCCCAGATGAGCGGCGAATTAAAGTTGACCCAAATACCACGCTGCGTCGGCACGGGAAAGAGCCACCATGCGTACCACGGCCGTCCGGTGTGAAGGAGGGGAAAGATGCCGGCGGTCATGACGGCA
>JACQMA010000193.1 GCA_016203825.1 Deltaproteobacteria bacterium
ACCATCACTATTCCAAAGACGTCGGAAGATTTAAAAGAGAAATGGCCGCTTTAGGCTCTGGCGGTTTGGTGGTGATTGATGAAATTCAAAGAACCCCATCACTCCTGAATTCTGTACAAGCCATTTTGGATGAAGATGATCGCTTTCGTTTTATTCTTACGGGCTCGAGTGCCCGAAAATTAAAACGAGGTGGCGCCAATCTTTTGCCGGGGCGGATTATTTTGGAATATCTCGATCCTCTTTCCTATTGGGAGATGAAAGAGGTTTTCGATCTCGATCGTGTTCTTCGCGTCGGATCACTTCCGGGTATTTATCTCGATCAAAAAAGTGGTGAAGAGGTTTTAGGAACCTACGCGACAGTTTATTTGCGTGAGGAAATTCAGGCAGAGGCGGTCATAAAAAATATTGGGGCCTATGCTCGTTTTTTGGATGTTGCCGCGGAGATGAGCGGCCAGTGGATCAATTATTCAAAAGTGGCCAGTGATACCGAAATTGCCAAAGAGACGATCCGCCGATTTTTTACTCTTTTGGAAGATACATTGTTGGCGCACCGGATTCCCGCATTTCGACCCAAGCAAAGCAAGAGGAGGGTGAGCCAACGGGATCGCTTCATCTTTTTTGATATTGGCGTGAGAAACGCCTTGCTCGGTATTCACAAAGGCAAAATCAGTCCAACAGAAGAGGGGCATCTTTTTGAACAGTGGATCGTGTTACAGTGTTTGAGCTTCATCCGCATGTACCACAAGGAATGGAAAATCAGCGCCTATCGAACGGATGCTGGGGCTGAAGTTGATTGTATTCTTGATCTTGGTGATGCTTACGTAGCCATTGAATGTAAGACGGGAAAGAAAGTTACCGAGTCGCAGTTGAAGGGATTGCGTTCTTTTGAAGAAATCGCCAAAAAACCAGTACAAAAAATAATCGTCTATTGCGGAGAGAATCGGGAAAAATTTTCCCAAGGAGAATTAGCGATTCCCTATCTCGATTTTTTGAACAACTTTATTCCTTCCTGCTAAAAATTATTTCCCAGGCGCAACCGGTTCCACTGGTTGTGATTCCGTTTCCGGTGGTTGTTCGGCTGGTGGAGCCGCTTCAGGTGTTTTTGCTGCCGCTGCCGCCTTCTTTGTCTTTTCCTCTTGAGGATACGTGATTTTGGCCTTCTTCTTG
Organism: Deltaproteobacteria bacterium; assembly: GCA_016203825.1. Lineage (GTDB taxonomy): Bacteria > UBA10199 > UBA10199 > 2-02-FULL-44-16 > 2-02-FULL-44-16 > JACQMA01. Next base: position 1,168 of record JACQMA010000193.1, read on the forward strand.
AGGTTCGCGAGGAGTTCGGAGCGTGTGCTTCCCGACATCTTTTGAACAAGTTGATCCTTCACCTCTTCGAATGGTTGAAGCTCGGCTCCGCCCGTGACCGTGATCAGGTGATATCCCTTGGTGGTTTTGATGGGACCCGCAACTTCACCGACTTTTAAGGTAAAGGCCTTTTCCAGGATTTCCTCAAAACCGCGGGAGACGTAACGGGGCTCTTTCTTCCAGACTTTTCCAAGCGATCCACTCTGTTTCTTTGATGCCTGATCTTCGCTGAGCTCGGTCGCGAGTTTGGAAAAATCTTCGCCCTTGTCGAGCCGTGCCTTGATATCATTTGCAATCTTCAAGGCTTCTGCTTCGGTATGCCCTTTTGGTTCTTTTTTCGCTGTTTTCCCCTTGGCATCCCTTTTCTCGTCTGGATTGCGGTACCCAATCATAATGTGGGAGAGGGCGAGTTTTTGAAATTCTTCCTGATGTTCATTGTAATATTTTTTTGCTGCTTCCTCGACGCGTCGATCAACGAGCGACTGCGCGACGATGAGCCGGCGGTAGAGATCCACCTTGGCCTTGACTTTCGCGTCACGGCTCACGCCTTCGCGCTGGGCTTCGCTGTAGAGCAGGTCTTGTTCGATGATATTATCAACGACGCGTTTTTTTCCAGCAGGTGTGGCCGTCTGCATCTTGATGCGCGGATTGATTTCTCCGAGAAAGACGATGTCATCTTCCGTGATCGCCTCGCCATTCACCTTGGCCAGAACCTTGCTCCCGCCGGAACAACTCGCGAGCGTGACGACCATGAGACCGACCATGAAGAGAACATGTTGTGACTTCATCCGATTCCTCCTTGTGATTCGCCTTCGTCATAGCGAATGCGAAAACTGGTGTATTCATTCTGGGCGGGTTCAAAGGTGGTATCGACCGAGGCCACCTCGGCCAACGGTGGCCCCTTTTGGCACCATGCCGCCAAGGCCCTCAAGTCATCCGAAGGACCTTCGGCGACAATCGTGACGGAGCCATTGCCGGTGTTCCTGACATAGCCCGTCAGCAGAAGCGACTGGGCTTTCTCCAGCGTATGCTTTCGAAAAAAAACCCCTTGGACCTTGCCATGGACGACGATGGTCACCCGCTCTTTGGAATTTCCCATGAGGGCAAGTGAATAACGAAAGACGGGAAAGATATCAAGCCTTCCGGTGCTGCAAAATCTTCTTGATTGCTGGGCGTGAATCCTTGATCTTGGGCCGATGCGTGTTTTGGCCCTCGATGTGGGAACGAAACGAATCGGGGTGGCGCTCAGCGATCCCTTTGGCTGGACGGCGCAAGGGTTGAACGTCCTCCCTCGTCGCTGCGATCGCGACGACCACCAAGCCATCCTCGATCTGTGCCGCGAGCATCAGGTGGAACGGGTCATCGTGGGCATCCCGCTTGATCAAGAGGGGGCCTATGGCGTCTCGGCCAAACGGATTGAACGGTTTCGTCAGTCGCTGGCCCAATTTCTGAAAGCAGCAGGTCTCACCATTCCGGTTGAAGGGTGGGACGAGCGGTATTCCACCGCTGAAGCCGAAGAACGCTTGCTCACCGCCGATGTCAGTCGCGCCAAACGCCGAAAAGTGATCGACAAAATGGCCGCGGTCGTTATTCTCGAGAACTACTTGCGCGAGCACCCCCAGGAGTGATGATGTTTCGAAAATTAGCCCGAATCGTCAATGTGACAGCATGGATCGTCGTTGTTGTGGCGATCGCCGCGGCCGGTGCGGTCTATGTTTCCATCGACGTCCTCCGGTCGAAGGTCACCGCGGAGGTCGATATTCCCCCCGGAACGAGCGTGGCCGCGATGGGAGAAATCCTCACGAAGGCGCGTGTCATTCAAACACCACATGTTTTTTCACTCTGGGCGCGGCTCAGCGGTGCCGAAGGGGCCCTCAAGGCGGGGTTCTATGAATTTCCGGCCGGGATGACGCTTCGCGAGGTTGCCGAAAAGATTGAGCGTGGGGAAGTGAAGTCGTTTCCCTTCACGATCATCGAAGGCTGGACGATCACGGACATTGCGCACGCCTTGGGAGAGCAACCGTTTCTTGCCGGCACCGATGTCGTCGATCGGTTTCTCGTCTTGAGTCGTGATTCCACGTTTGTGGCATCACTTGGCATCACCGGAGCGACGTCGCTCGAGGGTTATCTCTTTCCCGATACGTACCG
>JACQMA010000190.1 GCA_016203825.1 Deltaproteobacteria bacterium
CCCCATGCGAGGGACTTAAGAAAAACGCGATGAGAAAACAGAGACCTGCAACGGTTGCCATCGCCCCGGCAATAGATGCATCGAGCCAGTGCGCGACGAGATACCCCCCAAATGCAGAAACGGCACCGATGCCCATAGAGAGCAGTAGCATCACATCCAGGCGGTCGGTGAGGAGATAGGCGGTCGCAGCGGGAACAATGAGCATGGCGACGACGAGGATCGCGCCCACACTTTCAAAGGCAGCAACGGTGGTGAGCGATACGGCCCCCATCAAAAGATAATGAAAGAGCCGTGTTGAAATTCCGACCGATTGAGCGAGCTGTGGATCAAACGTCGTAATCTTCAATTCCTTGTAACAGAAAAAGACAAATCCGAGGTTCAGCAACAAAACGGCCCCCTGAAGCCACACGGCCCGCGGTCCAAGGGACATTCCGCCGACCATCCAAATATCCCAGGGGACATAAGCAATCTCCCCATAGAGAACGCACTCTTGATCGAGATCGACCTGGCCCGCAAAAACCGAAATCAAAATGACACCGACCGCAAAAAGCCAGGTGAAGGTAACGCCAATTGAGGCATCTTGTTGAAGGCGACCCGCGCGATGCAGGAGTTCCGTCACAAAGGTTGTCACGAGTCCAAGAGCACCCGCACCGAGCAACATCGGCAAAGGATGACGACTGTGGGAAATAAAAAAGGCCAGCGCGATGCCAGGAAGAACAGCGTGGCTAATGGCGTCACCGAGCATCGACATCCGCCGCAGGACGAGAAAAGATCCCAACAACCCCGAAGAAGCGGCGGTAAGAATACCCGTGAGCACAATCCAGAAACTCGCCATCATCGGGGGCCTCCGGAACCAACGGGAATGGGTTGGTCGTGCGGATCCCGACGCGGGTGGGCCAGCAGGTGTTCGAGCTCCGCTTCAATCTCAGGCGTAATAATGTGTTCCATTTCTTCGGCATCCGCATGCACATGATGGCTATCGAGATGAAGATATCGACTGAGATATACTTCCCACAAGCGATGACGCCGGACGAGTTCGGCGGCTCTCGTAACACCCAAAGCCGTCAAACGCCAGCGATCGGGCTGTGCTTGTGGTTCCACCAGTCCTTGCCTTTTGAGCATCCCCAAAAAATGAAGCATCTGTCGCACCGAGAGGTGACGAAATCGTCGGATCTGATCGAGGGAAAAGGCGGCATCCCCTTCTTCTTCACGAAGGCGATAGAGGGTTCGTAAAATATTTTCGAGATTGACCCGCATCGATTGCTGACGGTGTCGCCACCAACGCGCAAGCATCCCGCGCTGTGGCGCAAAGGCGATGGACACCGCAAAAAAAGCCGTCACCGCAATCACAATCCAAGGGCCCGTCGGCATGCGAGGAGCAAGCGTACTGGCGATCGCCCCCGCCGCCCCCGCAAGCGCACCGAAGAGACCGGCGAGGAGAAGCATCGTCGCTAGCCGCTGCGTCCACTGACGCGCAGCTGCCGCTGGCGTAATGAGCATCGCGGCCATCAGCACAACCCCCACCGCCTGAAGCCCCGTGGTCACCACGAGAACGATAAGCAAGGTCAGCGCCGCGTCCATCCAACCAATCGGAATACCGATGACCTCGGCAAAGGTCCGATCAAACGCAATGACTTTGAATTCTTTGTAGAAGAACACAACTCCCACCAGGAGGATGAACGTCAGAATGGCAAAGACCTGTACATCTTTTCCGACGAGCGAGGCTGCTTGACCAAAGAGAAATTTATCGAGTCCTGATTGATTCCCAAAGGGTTGATGCTGGATGTAGGTAAGCAACATGATCCCAAAACCAAAAAAAACCGAGAGGACAATGCCGATGGCGGCGTCTTCTTTGATGCGACTCCAGCGACTGATGCCATTCACGGCAAAACTGCCCGCAAGGCCCGTCACCGCGGCACCGACGATGAAAACCGCGGGGTGTTTGTTTTGGGTCACGAGGTACGCCAAGCACACCCCGGGAAGCGCTGCGTGTGCAATGGCATCACCGAGGAGCGCACGCCGTCGCAAAAAAGCAAAGCAACCCAAGACACCACTCGCAAGCCCAAAGAGCATGCAGCCCGCAAGGACATACTGCACGTTCGCATCGAAAAAAATGTTCACCGCGCCAATTCCTCTCCCACAGCGGCGAGCAGATTGAGCCGTCCACCGTAGGTTTCGTGGATCCGCTGTTCCGTAAAAACCTCAGTGGTGGGACCATACGCAACAATCCGTTGATTCAAGAGCATCACGTCGTCGAAATAGTTCTGAACCGATTGCAGATCGTGATGCACCACAATGATCGTCTTTCCTTTTTCTTTGAGCTCGCGAAGCAAGACAATGATGGCTTGTTCCGTTGCCGCGTCGACACCGGCGAAGGGCTCATCCATTAAATAGATTTCGGCTTCTTGAGCAAGAGCCCGCGCCAAAAACACGCGCTGCTGCTGACCACCGGACAGTTGGCTAATCTGTCGCTTGGCATAAGCAAACATGCCGAGCTTCGCGAGGCACTCCTCGGCAAACGCACGATGCTGACGCGTGGGTCGGCGAAAGAGGGGGATTTTCCCATAGCGTCCCATGAGCACCACATCGAGGGCATTGGTGGGAAAATCCCAATCAACCGAGCCACGTTGAGGGACATATCCCAACAGATGCCGCTGCTGATCGATCGGTTCGTCAAAAACGAGGATCCGACCTGCAACCGGCGGCAGAAGCCCCATGATCGCTTTAATGAGCGTCGACTTCCCCGCACCATTGGGACCGACAATGCCCACGAGCCTGCCCGCGGCGATATCGACATTGACATTCCACAAGACGGGACGCCGCTGGTAACTCACAACGAGATCAGCGACGGAAAGAGCGGCGTTCATGTCCCGCCTCCACTCCCCAAAAGTGCGGTCACGATCGTCGTCACGTTTGCGCGGACCATTCCGACATAGGTTCCTTCAGGTGTTCCCGGTGTCCCCATCGCATCGGAGAAGAGTTGACCACCGATGGCCACCATCTGATCTCGGGCAAGCACCCCCTGAACAACGGCTTCGATCGAACGTCGCGGCACACTTGACTCGACGAAGACGGCTTTGATCCCTCGCGCAACGATGACATCGACGAGGCGTTGAACATCCTTGAGACCATATTCCGACACCGTACTGATTCCTTGAAGACCCACGACTTCGATATCATAGGCACGGCCAAAATAACCGAAGGCATCGTGCGCGGTAATGAGCACCCGTTGTGCTTTTGGAATACGTGCGATTTCCCGTCGACACCAGGTGTGGAGCTCTAAGAGTTCCGTGCGATAGCGTTCTGCGTTCGCGGTGTAGTCGCGGGCATGCGCTGGATCCAACGTCCCCAGGGCGTTGGCAACTTCTCCCAAGATACTCGACCACATGCTCACGTCAAACCACACGTGCGGATCGTAATGGCCTTGAAATTCGGGCGGCTCTCGCAACAGCGTGCGGTCCATTCCATCCGTGACGGGAATGACGGGCTTCCCGCGCGCCATCTTGACGAACACATCCCCCATTTTTCCTTCAAGGTTGAGTCCGTTGTAAAAAATAATATCCGCTTCGGAGAGACGCGCAATATCCCCTTCACTCGCCTTATACAGATGCGGATCCACACCGGGGCCCATGAGGGCCTTCACCCGCACAAAATGCCCGCCAACATGTTCAACCGCATCAGCAATCATTCCCGTGGTGGTCACCACACCAATTGGTTGCTCGCCACTGACGGCCTTGAGACCACGACGCTCACTCCCGCCCGAACTCCCAGAACATCCCGCGACAACAACCGCCGCCAATCCCACCACCCACATGCTTCGTTTCATCAGCTCTGCTCCTTTTTTAGGTGAGGCTCTAAAATTTAGCCTTGACTAAATTCAAAACCAGGCTACACCCGTGGCCTCATGAGTGTCAAGTCTCATCCTTTTTTAAAAGTCCGCGATGCCCATCACCGGGAAACCGGTGAGGATTATGTCGAAATGATTCAAGTCCTCTCCCAAGAACAAGGCGAGGCGAGGCTGACCGATGTTGCACAGCGCTTTGGAG
>JACQMA010000204.1 GCA_016203825.1 Deltaproteobacteria bacterium
ATCGAGAACTCTGGTTGAAGTTCATGCCGACGTTTGAAGTCTTCTATGATGATGCGGTCGATGCGGAATTACGGGTCGAAGAATTGCTCCGTCAAACGCGGTAAGGATTCACCATGTCGACATTCACCCAAGTCATTGCAGCATTGAAACAAGCGAAACGTATCCTCATCGGTTCTCATTATAATCCTGATGGTGACGCGCTGGGTTCGGCTGCCGCACTCGGCATTGCCCTTGAGCGTCAGGGCAAGAAAGTCACGTTCTTCAATCGTGATCCGGTTCCGTTTAACCTGACGTTTCTTCCTCATGCCGATCGCTTTGTCCGAACGCTTCCCAAGGATGCTTCCTTTGATACGGTCGTCATCGTTGATTGCAATGCCGCCAAACGCGTCGGTGGCGACTTTGAAAAGGCCATCAAAGGTACGCGCGTCATCTGTATTGATCATCACCAGTTGGAAAAGACCGAAGGCGACCTGACCATCCTCGAACCAGACGCGGCGGCCACGGGCGTGCTCATCATGCGTTTTCTTGAGGAGGCGAAGATTCCGTTGGATCGCATACTCGCGACGTGTCTTTTTTGTGCCATCACCGTCGACACGGGTTCCTTTCGCTATTCGAATGCGACGCCGGATGTATTCCTGTTGGGGGCGAAACTCGTCAAGGCGGGCGCTGACCCTTACGAGATTTCAAAGGCCCTTGAGGAAAACTATCCGGCGAAGCGCTATCGTCTTTTGGCAAAATCCCTGGCGACGCTTCAGGTCGATGAGCAACTCGGGATTGCGAGTATTGATGTGACCCAACAGATGTTCAAGGAGACGGGGACGGGACCTGACTTGACCGAAGAGTTTTCGTCGTTTCCCCGTTCTATTCGCGGAGTGGAAGTGGCCCTCTTTTTCCGCGAACTCCCCGACGGGCGGCTCAAGGTGAGCATGCGCTCTAAAGGACACGTCGATGTCGCCAAGATTGCCGCTGGATTTGGGGGTGGGGGGCATGTGCACGCAGCCGGCTGTACGTTTGAAGGTGATGCGGCGATTGCTCGAAAAAAACTCTACGCAGCACTCGCCGCCGCGATCGGGAAAAAGGGGACATAATTTTTTCTTTACAGGGATGAAACGCCCATGTTAGGAGCGCGCTCGCTTATGCCAGGAACAACGAACAAAACGGAAACCATTGGGAAATTTCGGACGCACGAACAGGATACCGGTTCCCCCGAAGTCCAAGTGGCCCTCATCACCCAGCGCATCGAACACCTGAACAAACACTTCGAGGCCCATGTGAAGGATCACGGGAGCCGACGTGGGCTTTTGAAACTTGTCGGTCAGCGCCGGCGTTTATTGACCTATTTGAAGCGCGTCAGTTCGCAGCGTTACGAGAAGTTGATTGAGACGTTAGGGTTGCGGAAGTAGTGGAGGGACCTGATAATTGAGGAAGGCCGCTCGGGATGCGAGCAGCGTTCTTAAATTATCAGTGATCCTTCCTGTAGGAACTTCTCACAAAGCATTTTCTTAAGGAGGAAGTTATGGTTCACACCGTGAAAACCAGTGTGGGTGGTCGCGATCTTATCATTGAGACCGGAAAACTCGCCAAGCAAGCCGGAGGTTCGGCGGTTATTCGTTATGGCGATTCTGTGGTCCTCGTGACGGCGACGGTCAATCCCGA
>JACQMA010000205.1 GCA_016203825.1 Deltaproteobacteria bacterium
ACGGTCACTTCGCGTAACGTTGCCAATAAGGTCTTTTGTTCAAACGGCTTGTACAACACATGGGCCACCGTTGTCTTTTGAATCATACCCTCAATATCTCGAGGACGTGCAGCGGTGACAAGAATAATCGGGATCGCACTTGTCTTTGGGTTCGTCTCGAGTTGACGACAGACCTCCCAGCCATCCAATTGGGGCATGACAAGATCTAAGAGAATAACATCCGGTTGAAAATCGCTCGCTTTGGCAATACCGTGCTGACCGGTCAGGGCAACGTCGACCATGTATCCTTCCCGCTGAAGTCGCAAGACCGTCATCTCGACAAAATCGCCTTCATCGTCAACAATGAGCACCTTCATCTCTCTTCCTTTCTGCGAACTCCGGGTATCTGAAACCAAAATCGCGATCCTTGTGCCTCGTGCCCCTCGACGCCAATGGTGCCGCCATGCTGGGTCACAATTTCTCGACACAGTGCAAGTCCCAAACCCGTTCCCTTGTAACCGGACCCGCCGCGGGGACGATGGAGCTGGTGAAACTTGCTGAAGAGTTTTCCTCGCTCAGCAACGACAATCCCCGGACCGTCATCGACGACGGTCATCTGTACGACGGGAGATGCTCCTTTCTCTTCAGGAACAAGCCGCGCCTCCACTACGACACGTTCTTTGGCAAAACGCAGGGCATTATCCAGGAGGTTCGTGAGCACCTGCGCCATCAAGTCGGGATCGGCATCGAGCGGAGGGAGTCCCGCTGAAACATCCTCTTCCAGCATGAGGCCTCGTTCCTCCGCGATACGCTGAAAGCTCGTGATGGCCTCATGCAGCAGGGGGGCCACCGGAACTTCTTGGCGATGGATACTCGTCGCTCCCGATTCCAAGCGCGAGAGATCAAGGACATCATTAATGATACGCGTGAGACGATCGACGTTGCGGTTGATCATCTCAACAACAACCGATTGTGCCGATGATAAGGGTTCAACGATCCCATCCCGCAAATTTCCTACGGCACCCTTAATGATGCTGAGCGGCGTGCGAAGCTCGTGGGAGACGGTACTGACGAAACTGTCCTTGAGCTGCTCCAATCGCTTTCGCTCCGTAATATCGTTCATGTAGATGCGAATGGCTTTCCCACCGGGAACACGATGAACCTCTTGCTCATAAACGCAATCACCCCACTCCACCTCTCGGCGAATGACCCCTGCTGACAACTCCTCAAAGAGCGATTCAATGCCATCAAGCAGCGTATGGTCTCCCCCTCGATCGGCGAGATCGGGAATACGGTTGCGCGCTGCTGGATTCATGTACGAAATCACACCCGATCGATCCACCTCAATGATGGGGTTGGGATTTTCCTCTGGGAACGACGCGAGCCAAGCAATCTCATCAGCATGTCGTGACTTTGCCACAGCCGAGCATTATGACCGAAAGCGCATAACGTTTCAACCTCAGGATCAATATGTTTTCCGTGTTGCCCGTGGAGCGCGACTCTGATACGAGTCATCGCATGGAGCTGATCGCCGCCCATGCTGTCCTTCCCATGACTCATGATTCAACCATCATCCCCCAAGGGGCGATCGTCGTTGAATCAGAGAAAATAATCGATGTCGGAACAAAGGCGGCCCTTGCTCCTCGTTATCCTCAGGCGAGTCTCACCGAATATCCTGACCACATTCTGATGCCGGGGCTCGTCAATGCCCACTGTCACCTCGATATGATCGATTTTCAGGAACGAACGATGGTGACGAACGATTTTACACCCACGACACCTGATTTCGTCAGCTCACTCGTCAAATCCATTGAGTACAAAGAAAAGACCGAGCCCCAACAAATCATCGCCGGCATCCGAAAGGGAATTGGTCGACTCATCGAGACGGGCACAACCTGCTTGGGAAGTATCGCCCACTTTGAAGGCACCTTCCAGTTGCTCCGTGAGGCAGGGCTCCGAGCGCTCGTGTATCCCGAGGTGGTCGCGGGGACCAATGAGGCGGCACAATCGCGTTTTGAAGTGGCGCTGGCCCTCTTGGAGAAATACTCGCACGTCAATGATGACCGCATTCAGGTGGGGATTGCCCCCGCGGCCCCTTATCTCCTCTCGCGTCATCTCCTCAAAATTATCAGCCAGCATGCCCGCGAGGCAACGCTCCCGATTCAAATCCATGCCGCAGAGTCGTTTGCCGAAATGGAATTTTTCTTCGACTCGCAAGGACCGATTGCACGAGCACTGTTCCCGGCCCTCGGCTGGACCGAGCTCCCGCCGTCACAACTAAAAACACCGATTCAATATCTTGCGGCCATCGGTTTTCTCGATGCCCAGGTGACCATCGTGGGGGGAATCCATCTCCCGGATCAAGACTTCCCGATCCTCGCGCGGCACCTCACGCGTATCGCCTATTGTCCCACCATGAATCGGGTCATGAAACACGGCAGTCTCCCGTTGGGAAAACTCATTGACGCCGGCATTCCCGTAGGCCTCGGAACGGATCTCTGGAACACGCGTCTTGGATTTAGTCTCTGGGACGAGATGCGGCTCGCCCTCACGGAAGGGTCTCTACCGCTCCCCTCGCCGCGCGATCTCCTGCAGATGGCCACCATCGGAAGCGCGCGTGTCTTGGGACTCGATCACCGTATTGGAACCCTCGAGAAGGGAAAGTTTGCCGATTTCATCCTCGTCCATGCACCCGAGTATACAAGTGATGATGAATGTTACGAAAAGCTCGTTACCGAAACTCAACCGCAGCATGTCCAACGCGTTGTCGTAAATGGTGACACCGTCCTTAAAAGTGCATAATGTGTTCTGATGGGCATCAAGATCATCACGAAAAATAAGAAGGCCCTCTTTAACTACCACGTCGTGGAGCGCTTCGAAGCGGGCGTCATGCTCACCGGCAGTGAAGTGAAAAGTGTGCGCGACGGAAAAATCAATCTCGTCGATGCGTACGCTACTATTCGCAATGGCGAAGTCTTCCTCCACAAGGCGAACATCAGCCCCTATCCGCCAGCAGCGGGTCTCAACCATGAACCAACACGGGTTCGAAAACTTCTGCTTCATCGACACGAAATTGAACAACTTACGGGCGCGCTGACCCAAAAAGGCTTCACCCTCATTCCGCTTTCGGTCTATTTCAAAGAAGGAAAAGCAAAAGTGGAGTTGGGCCTCGCACATGGCAAGAAGCAGCACGACAAACGCGCCGACATGAAAAAGCGCGAAGCGAATCGTACGATTGAGCGAGCCCTTCGCTCGAAGAATCGGTAGGGGCGATTCGCGAATCGCCCCTACAGTACATCTCGACAGCCGATCCATGTTATACTATGGAGCGCACGTTCTTTGATAATTGATGGGGGCGAATCAGCTTCGACGGGAAGAGTCGAAGTGTCTGTGGCATGCCGACCCGTCATCGAGTCGCAAAACCGATGGCACACTTGAATTGATACACCAATGCTTCTTGCTGCCTAATAAAAGGTAGCACGTCGACCGGGCAACGCCTGCTAGCCCGCAAGACGCCGACAGCAGGCTGGCTTTCTCAAGTTTTCCCTCGCGCGGAAAGCGAGAACCAGGAGGGATCGTCCTTTCGCGATCCCATTCGCGGGAGCAACAAGGGATTAAATTCAAAACGCGAATCACGCATGTAGATGCAGACGCAACGCCTTCTCGGACTTGGGTGCGATGCCCAACGCCTCCACAAACACAAAAGCCGCCTTTCGGCGGCTTTTGTGTTTCAGAGCATAGCTGTAAGCAATTCCATCGGTAATCCAATCACATTGGTCAAAGATCCTTGAATGTGTTCAAGAAATGCCGCACCCTTGCCCTGGATCGCATAGGCGCCAGCCTTGCCGAAAGGCTCGCCCGTCTTCACGTACCATTCAATCTGTTCACGTGTGAGTTTTGCAAACTTCACACGTGTGCTTGCATCTCGCACACGCATGGTGCCATGCGCCACATCGCGCACCGCAAGCCCGCTCATCACGGTATGCCACCGTCCAGAAAGTTTCTTCAGGAGACGGCGCGCATGAAGGGCATCACGTGGCTTGCCGAGAATAGTTCGATCGAGGACCACGACCGTATCGACGCCGATAACGATCACATTCTTCCGTTTCGGTCGAATGGCGAGGGCCTTCGCACGCGCGAGCCGTCGTACGTGCGCTCGAGGTGTTTCTCCTC
>JACQMA010000199.1 GCA_016203825.1 Deltaproteobacteria bacterium
CCGGCCGCCGTATCTATCTTAATGATTTCATTGGAGAAACAGCATCGGAACACCCGCCTTCGCTCTTCGAGCTATGGCGGGCGCTCGCCAGAATAATGGGCTCGCGAAAAACCACGCAACTTTTTTGGAAAGGTTGCGATACCCTTAGAGGGAGAAGGAGGACACATGGTTTCAGGAGGATTTGATGGGATCACAAGTTTTGCAAGCGCCCTGGGAGAAGCACGGGCAATCAATGGCATGTCAGAAACCAGTCGAATGAATCCAACCAAGTCCCCATCGGTTTCTGACAACAACGAAGAGGCCCGCATCGCTGCGGAGCGCCTTCGTTGGTTGACTCAAGATCCTTGCACGAGTGGACAATGGCGTCGAGCAGCGACGATGTGTCGAAAGTAACAATCACTTTTTACCCAAGGAGGAACATATGAAGAGTGGTGGAAGACCAATTGATGACACGAGGTCAATGAACAATGTAGAACTTGAGCGACAACTTGCGATCGCTCGCGCGGAACCGTACGCGCGCTTTGAAGAAACTGCTATTTGCCAACCGGAAAAACCGGGTGACCTGGAAACAATCCAGACACCGGTCGTTGTCGTTGTAACTCGAGATACGAAGGCTGACCTCGATACCGCTCGAAGGAAGGTAGAAGCCTTGGTTGCTGCTACACTTCGTAGTCTTGAAGGTCGCGACCAGGGCGGTTGCTACAAGGCCCAATTTTTACGCCTTGCCCCCGATGTTGCCAAAGCGCTTGAAGCCATGGAAGGGCGAAATCGCCAGAGGCGGGCAGTTGCCGCAAGGGAGACGAGTGAACAGCTTAGGCGCGAGCGGCCGGTGGAGCATTTCCGGCCATAGGGTTAAGCTTTTGGCGTAAGCTTCGTCAGTTTCGGTGAGTCCCATTCGAGGACGAGTTTTGAACGATTCTTGGCCACACCCTTATTGAGGGCGGAACCCACGACCAGCGGAAATGACACCGAGGGTTCCACAAAGGCCATCGAGTGCGTTGCCTTTTTACTAATCTTTCCCCAACTCGTTGCCTCTGACAGCGTTGAGCCCGAGAGCCCACCCCAATGTGGGACATCGGTCGTGAGCTGCAAGGCGTAGCGATGTCCGCCGGTATCGGTTCCAAAAATATACGACATCACGACCGAGTCATTAATGTAGTTTTTCGGGACACCCCCCGCGACATAAAACGCTGCAGAACATGGTGATTTCACGACAATTTGTGTGAGTTCGTAGTTATCACGAATCGAATCAATGACGACGCTGGGGCGGCCATTGGTGAAGCAATCATGATAGTGTTCCGTGAGTCCGATGCCAATCGATGAATCGTTGATGGCGGGCGAAAAGATTGGAACTCCCGCACGCGCAGCACAGGCGAGAATCGATTGATCGTCATCGAGCGACATTCCCAATTCGTAGAGGAATTGGCGGCTCGAGTAATTTCCGGGTGGCAAGTGATCGGCAAAATGTCCCACGGAACAATCAAGCCGCCAAAAACGTTCTTCATCGACAAAAGTATCATAGATGCGGTCGATGTAGAGATCGCGCAATTTCTTGTCGTCGGCATCGGGGGAGCCAACTGCATGGCGAAACCCCACGGCTTGATAAAGGTCCTGATACAAAATCGCGCCCGTTGAGACAATCACATCGACCATGCGGTTCACAATCATATCGCGGATAACCTTGCGCAACCCCGCCGCAATGAGCGGTCCCGCGAGTCCCAAAAGAATCGTAGGACGGTCGGTATCGGTGAGCATCTGTTCGTAGACCTGCGCGCATTCGCCGATGTTGCGGGCTTGGATCGAGGCTTTTCCATAAGCCGTAACAAGGGCATCGATTCCCTTGAGCTTTTCAAGGTCGATCATTTCAATGGGTTGTTGAAGAATCTCTTTTTTCTCGGCATTTGCTTCGCGCGAGAGCGGAACAAAGGCGTCGCTTTCAATGTGGTCTAAGACCGTAAATCGTCGGTTGGTCATGCGGCACCTCGTTCAAGTTCGCTCAGTTCGTGGTTGATCCAATCGCGGATCTTCGCTTCGACGGTAATGTGGGAACGGTCGGGTTTGTAACGCTTGCGGATGAGTTCCACGACGCCATCGAATTCGCCGTTGGTCGTTTCGAGGTCGTCGTCGGTCAGATGGCTCCAACGCGTAAGCATTTTTGGTTTCATCGTCGTCCAGTTCGCCTGTAAACGGTTCGGCATCATCTTTTTCGTGTAGCGATGCCCCACATCAAAGTCAACGTTAACAGTAGGGGCGGTTCGCGAACCGCCCCTACAGATCGTGACGACATTAAAATAATTTTGTTACTTCGTCGTATCATTGGTATACTGACGATGTGCAATATCGATGGATCGCCATCTTCTCGCTTGTCGTTGTGCTCGCCTGCGATGGCAAGCAACGGAGTAACACCGGCGATCCGCTGCTCGACAGTTTTCTTGATGTCCCCGAAATTGAACTCGTCAATTTTTCGCTTCAAGGAACCGCCACATGTGGATCCTGCACCGATGATGGCGCTGCGGGGATGACCATCGATGTCGTACCAGTGAATGACCCCACGACGACGATTGCCTCCGGCGTCTTCATGGGGATGGGATCGTTTTCGTTTACGGGACTTCGCTATCGCAAGGGCGTGGAACTCAATGTGTACGGGACGCTCTATGTTTCGGGTGAAGCGGGTGGGAGCGTTCCTGTTCAAGCAGAAACAATGGTGATCGTTCCCAGCGACGACAACGCGGTTGTAGCGTTTACGATAAATTTTCCGTGAATTGATTACGATTGATGTAGGGGCGGTTCGCGAACCGCCCCTACAGATGCTTTTGTAGCGGCAATTGCCAGGTCTTTCCCCACCTTCCACGCACTCCCCGGGAACCGGTGACATTCGACCATGACCTGTTCGAATGCCGCAAGAAATCGCGCGACGTGAGATTCATCGATGATGAGTGGTGGCAGGAGTTTGACAATATCGACGCCATGGCCGGCGACTTGCGTGAGAATTCGATGATCGCGCATGAGCGGAACGACGACCATTTGACCGAAAAGTCCGCCGTTCACCGCGTGGACGAGTTTCCATCCCGCTTTGAGACCAAGTGACTTCGGCTCACCAAACTCGATCGCGATCATAAGACCCATGCCGCGCACCGCACGCATCATCTCAAAGCGCGGCATGAGGGCCTTGAGTCCCGCCATGATCGCATCGCCCCGCTTGGCGGCGTTCGCGATGAGCCCTTCTTCTTCCAGGATATCGAGCGTGGCAAGACCTGCGACCATTGCCAAAGTATTCCGGCCAAACGTGTTGGAGTGGACCACACACTCTTCCATCCCGCGGAAAACTTTTTTGTAGATGTCCTTGTGGTAAAGAATTGCGCCGCAGGGAACAAATCCGCCGGAGAGCGCCTTGGCGCAGGTGACGATATCCGGCGTGAGGTCCCAGTGGTGATACGCGAACCATTTGCCCGTGCGCCCGAAGCCGGTTTGGACCTCGTCTATAATGAAGAGGGTTTGATGGGTTCGGCAGAGTTGTTGCGCTTGCCGGTAATAGGAAGGGTCGGCAATGTGGACCCCCTTCCCTTGAATGGGCTCGATGACGAGGGCGGCTACATCGCC
>JACQMA010000206.1 GCA_016203825.1 Deltaproteobacteria bacterium
ACACACGACGCTGTTTATCGAGCGAGCGTACTTTCGCCATGAGTTTAAGAATCTTTGCACGCATGGCCTGCTCATCGACGCCAGGTTCCTCGACAGCTTCTTCACCCTCTTCGCCCAGGGTTCCTTCGACTTCATTGACAACATCGGCAACACGAATTCGATTGCGCGAGAGCTGCTCACCAAGCGCCAAAACGGATTTGAGACCCAAAGCGCTCGTCAGAAGGATGTCGAGCATTTCGTTTTGGCCGTTCTCAATTCTTTTCGCAATTTCAACTTCACCTTCACGCGTGAGCAGCGGCACCTGACCCATTTTTCGCAAGTACATACGAACTGGATCGGTCGTGGAAAAAGCCGCCGCAGCCTCGGCTGCTTCGGTCTTGGCCTCGGCCTTTGCCTCATCTTCTTCGTCATCGTCGTCCTTCTCGTGTTTTTCTCCCTTGGCGACCGCTTTTTTCCCTTCCGCTTCGTTTTCGACGATTTCAATGTCCATATCGTCGAAGAGCGCGAGGATCGTATCGAGCTGGTCTGCGGCGATGAGTTCTTTGGGGAGCGTTTTATTCAGCTCCTCGTAGGTCAGAAAACCCCGCTCCTTCCCCAACGTCATCAGGGCCTTGACCTCTTTCATCTTTGCGGGAACTTTTTCAGTTTGCATAATCTCCTCGTTGTTTCACGTTGATCGTCAATTGCTGCTTCGTTGCCAGCAATTCAAGAACTCGCTGTTCATTTCCTTCTGCCTCCGCCTGTGCGATATCGGCATTGATCGTCTTCAAACGTTCAGCGATCGGCCGCCGCTTGAGGGTTTGGAGACAATCGCGCACCAACGCCTTCGCCTCGTCTTCTTCCATCGTTTCTTCCAGCATCATCGTTCGAATTTCGGCAGCAAGTTCCACATCCTCGGTCATCTCCAACCAACGGCTGGAATTCATTTCCACGCCTTCGGTCAGCGCCGTTTGCATCATGGCGATCATCATGCGGCACCATTCATCACGAAGCTCCCCATCGTTCACCTCAGGCAGCACCGAGGGGATGAGATGCGGGCACCGAATGAGCGCGCGAACGAGCAACCGTTCTGCCGTCGGGATCAAGATTTCGTCCGACCCTTCTGACCTGTCGGACAGGTCGGACTGTATGCGACCCGTTCGACGAACCGTGGTCACCGCTTCAAGCACCACGCGTTCCGCGACCCCCAACCGATCGCTCACCTGCTTGCGGTACAGCGCTGCTTCGACAGGATCATTCACTTTCGCGAGCCACGGTGCGATGTCTCGCATCGCTTCCACCTTGCCCGCCAAGTCGTTTCCCGCAGCGCGCAGTGTCTGATCCATAAAAAATTCAAAGAGCGTTTCTGCCTTCTCGATCAAGCGCCGCACAGCGGCTTCCCCTTCTTTTCGGATGAAACTGTCGGGATCTTCTCCCGGCGGAAGGGACACCGCCTTGGGAATCAATCCCGCCTCCAAAAAAATGGGGAGCGACCGCATCTGCGCCCGTTTCCCTGCTTCATCACCGTCAAAGAGCATCACCATCTTGCGCGTTGAACGCGTGAGCAGTCTCACGTGTCCATCAGTCAGCGCCGTCCCAAGGGGCGCCACCACGTTCTGGATCCCGGCTTGTGCGAGGGCCAAGGCATCCATGTAGCCTTCAACAATGACCACTTCGTCTTGCTCACGAATGCTCGCCAACGCCTGGTACAACCCAAACATGCAACTCGACTTGTGGTAGAGCGTTGAATCGGGAGAGTTTAAATACTTTGCCGACTCTCCTGCATCATCAAGTGTTCGACCACCAAACGCCAGGACTTCACCGCGCGGCGAAAGAATCGGAAAGATGATGCGATTGCGAAAAAAATCATAATACCCGCCACCTTCCCGCTTCCGCACGAGCCCCAATTCTTCTGCAAGCTCGAGCGGCGCCCCGCGTTCCGCCAAATGCAAACTCAAGGCGTCCCAACTCTTGTCGGCATATCCCAGAAAATGTTGCGTCCAAAATGAGTCTAAAATTCCTCTGTTTTTCAAGTAGTTACGAGCTGACTCCCCGCGTTTCGTCTCGGAGAGGTTCGCAACGAAGAAATCGCGGGCGATGTCATTGACCCGTAAAGCCCACTTACGACGCTTCTCCCGCTCCGTATCTTGGGTCGTCAGCCGCTGTCCTTCATCTTTCGGCATCGCGAGTCCCGCACGAGCAGCAAGCTGCTTCACCGCATCGATGAAACTCAAACCCTCAAACTTCATGACAAAGCGGATGAGATCCCCACCCTCGGCACATCCAAAACAGTGGTAAATCCCTTTTTCATCATTCACCATGAACGAAGGAGTTTTTTCGGTGTGAAACGGACAACAGCCTTTGAAATTGCGGCCCGATTTTTTGAGAGGGATCTTCTCGTGGACATACGACGAGATCGGAAGACGTTCGCGGATTTCCGTCAAAAAACTCTTACTCAGCATAGCGATCACCCGCGTTATCGGCTTACGGTAATTTCTTGCGCACGAGCTC
>JACQMA010000192.1 GCA_016203825.1 Deltaproteobacteria bacterium
GAAGGGAAGTACGTGAAGCTCGCCGATACGATCCGGAGTTTTAGAGAACTCGCGGAAGGCAAATACGACGATCTTCCCGAGGGCGCGTTCTACATGGTGGGGACGATTGAAGAAGTTGTGGCGAAAGCCGAGAAAATGGCGAAGGCATAATTTCGTGGAGACACGGTGCATTTGAAATTATTGACCATGGAAGAAAAGCTCTTCGACGGTGACATCGAGTCCGTCGTGCTGCCGGGGACGGTCGGTCAGATGACTATCCTTCCCCACCACGCCGGACTCTTGGCGACCCTCCAAGCGGGAACGGTGAAGGTGCGCGCGGCGGGTGGAGAAAAGTCCTTTTCGATTGCCCAGGGCATTGCGGAGGTCGCACGCGATACCGTGACCGTCCTCGCCACCCCCACCAGATAACCCTTTTTTAAGATTCTTCACCACACAGGTATTGAAAAGAGGAGAGAACCGCTTATGTCCGGGTCTTCTTCCGGAACAAATCCGTGAAAGGCATGTCTCAGCTGCGATTGGAGTCCAAGAGCAAACCCATTTTCGGTATTCGCTGTGAGATGTCCACCATAGGCAACCTGTGGTACTTCTGATTCGAAAGTATAGGCACCACCCGCTTCAAGGCCAACACCAAAGAGTGACGAAAGTCTCCAGACATGAGCAAAGGCAAGGGAGGCACCAACGTCGGTATTGTTGTGTTCTGCAAGTAGGGTCTCTACGCCAGCAACGACATCCCACGAACCACGAGTGGCACGACGAGGAATGTCGGAGAGATGCCAGCGTAGTCGAGAAGAAAGAGTCATATCTGCCTCGTCACCAGAGAAAAACAATCCCGCTCCCATATCGAGACGTAAGCGTTCTTCGGCGCACGTGAGGCATCTCCGAGAAAGATCTTCACGTATTGAAGTGAAAACGTGGTCTACGAATGCAGAAAATAATCCCTCCTGCTGGAGGAAAGGAACCCATCCCGACGGGAGGGCTCCCGTGTGGCTTTCGTCGAGGAGTTGGAGGACGTCCGGTTGTGTAAGCCACGCTTCAATGTCACCAGCGCTTGAGGGGAGGGGATGTCTCCTGGCCAAGATAGATCCTACTTCTTCCGCGCGTTTTCGTATGACCTGCATCACTGTCGTTCGGGCCGTCCCCCCTTGCAGAAGTGCTGTTTTTGCAAGCCATAGTCCAAAGTCCGTCTGAAAGCTGTCCCCGAGAATGGAAAGTGCCGCCTTGCCTGCATTCATTTTCGTCATGTCGTGCCAGAGACGTTCCGCGACATCCCTTCCATGTTTCTCGGCAACATAGATCCAGAAAAGTCCCGCCATAGTTCGTTCGTGGGGAAGAGGTCCACGCTCGTCGAAAAGTTGCATAATGGCCCGGGACGATTCCACAAAGGGAGCAACATCGACATCCGCAAACACATCTCCGATCTCAAATAAAGGAGTGGTGCCTCGAAATACAAGATAGGTCGAAGCAAAGACAGGTGAAACGGTAGGAGGGGCCGCGGCCTCTGCAAGCCCCATATCGATGGCGATGGAATCAAGACCGCCCGCCTTTCCCTCCATAAGGGAGTGAGGGAGGGTCATCGTAACGATACCACCAGACCAATTGATGCTGGTTTGCCTCTGATCGTCCAATTCAATTTGATAGGACACGGCTTGATGAACACCAGCGAGTCCTAATCGCTCAACGACTGATGGAAGGCGGTGATGGACGGTAAAAAAGGCGCGGCTGACCGCTAAAGAAGGAAGGCCGGAAGGGCTGACAACGTAAACGCGCGTCAAGTCTGATTGACCGTTATAAAGTTCGTGGACAACGCCGTTCTCATTTCGCTTGTAACTGACCCACCTCCGAAGCCAGCCATGAAATTGACGTTCAAGCTCTTCAAGAGATTGCCCAGTCGCTTGTTCAAGTGCTTCTTCAACCGAATGCAGACGTGGGAGGGCGTCCACGCAATGCACGATCGTGTCATGGGAGTAAACATCCTCAAGAAAAAGAAAAAAGGCATGGGCGATCCGATAGCTTTCACGCTTTCCCGACAGATGTGCCGGAAGAGTACCCCACGTGAGGTCACTGAGTGCCTTTGACCACTGACCTTCTTCAAATGGAGGGAATGTTTCTCGGAGACGAGGATGGCGTGAGGAGTCATAATGTTCCACGTATTCCGCTAATCCTTCATTGAGCCAACGCGGTATTGTGTGGTCAAAAAAATTAATATAGGTGTGAACGATCTCGTGGAGAAACGAACGCCCGTTTTCTCGACTATAGGCCACCGTGGCAACAGGGGTTGACGTGCACGCACTTGCGTAACCTCCCACCTCTTGATCGTCCATCATCTGGCTCCCATCTCGCAGTATAAGGATCATGCGACGAGACAAGGGTCGGTTCAAAAAACCGTGTTGGCGGAGTTCATCGATAAGGCCGGGGAGCTGATCTCCAACGTGAGCGATCATATTTCCTGAGTTTACTTTTGAAGATGGTATTCCATAGAGATCGAACCGTATATCGCTCAAAGGATCGAGGTAAGACCGGAAGAAAAGGTTTGTTTGAAACTGAATTTGTTCGGCGAGATGGTTGTCGGTGATATCGATCGGCACCTGTTCTGCAAGATGAAGATGAGGATCATAAAAGTTTGCCGACTTCTGACAGGATGCTGGCGTCCAGTGGAGGGTTGGTTCAGTGGGGATCGCAAAGTTGACGATGAGTCCGTCACCATCTCGATCGAGTGGTGTGAGTTTTTGGCGTGCTTCTGCCGGCAAGTTGCCAGCATCAAAACACATACCCTCAATACAGATACCACGTAGGTCAACCCTGGGTGCCATAGGCTCATGTTTATTATCGGCAGAAATGGGAAAAAGTTGCATGAAAAATTAAGTTTATTATTTTTTCTGAATCCTTATTGAAATTGAGGGGATGGGAAGTTTTTGCTTGCTTCTTGGTGACGCATCGCATAAAAAGGGGGCAACTTTTCGCGTCCATGGACGATAAGGAAGTATGACGAAACGAATACTTCAGATGATTGGTTTTGCCGCTGTCTTCGCGGTGGTTGTTGTTTGGCCATCGGGTCCGGTTCACACGTCTGTCGAGCACACGTCCGTTTTTCGCTATTCCGGTGACGGGGTTCTCCCCATTTACAATACGGTGACGCGCGAAAAAATCGAAGTCAGATTTCGCAACGCCGACGGGACGTATAATGAAGGGGCCCTCAACCGGATCGATCACCTCTTGGCCTGTCGCTATAATAATGAAGAAACCCCAATCTCCTTGAAGCTCATCGAAATGGTTGATTACCTGCAGGATCATTTCAATTCACCTGAGGTCAAAGTGATTTCTGGCTACCGGAGTCCTGAATACAATGCCAAGCTTCGCCGTCGTCTCCGCCGGGTTGCACGTCATAGTTTCCATATGGCCGGACGCGCGATGGACCTGAAGCTGGAAGGGGTCGAGAGTCGAGCCGTTCGGAATTTTGCGGTGTCACTCCAGGCGGGTGGCGTTGGTTACTACGGCCGCACGCGTTTCCTCCACATCGATAGCGGTCCCGTCAGAACCTGGTAGCTATTTCCCAATAATCACTTTCATAATTTGATCGGTCTGCTCGGGGTTGGGGGGAGCGGAAGGTGCCGGTGTCGTCCTTTGTGGCGGAGGTGCTGTAATGACAGGTTTTTTGGCAGCCTTTGGTTGAGCCGGCTTTGCAGCTGCTGGTGGCGGTGTTGCCTTTTTTTGAACTTCGGTGAAGTTCGCCGTTAATTTTACAGCGTCGAGTGAGACCGTGAGTGCTTCTTTCGTTCCCTTCATCTCGAAGGCGAGCGGGAAGCGGTCGAAGAAGGAACGTTTCGTCTTGCCCATCACCATCATGAGTCCACTCCCTTCAATCGTGCCTTCGGCGGCGATGCGCGCGTCAAGGGAAACCTGCAGGACGGGACTCGCGAAAGTCACGGACGAAAGGGCGAGTGCCCCCCCTTCAAGGCGATACGTTACCTTCACCTCTTTGAGCTCTGTTCCATCGGCCAGCAGTGTTTCCGCCAGTGATTCACCCGGCGGTGAGCCCACAGCAGTCGTGATTTCGGGAAGCACGTTTTCGGCAAGCTTCGCGCCGAGTGGAAGGAAAGCCAATGTTACATTCGGGGCCGAGAAGGTTCCCTCATTGATGATACTTCCGGTAAACGTGGTGGCATCACTCCCCGTTGCCGTGATGTGAGAGGTGAGTAGGCCTGTTCCGCTCAAACCCATGCCCCACGCCGTTCCCTTCGCCACGTCGAAACCATCGAGAGAGATATTGAAATCATAGTGGGGTGGTGTCTCGAAAGAGACGGTCCCCGTTCCCGCCATTTTTCCTCCGAAGAGTGTTCCCTGGAGGGGATCAACCGTGAGTTGTGCTGGATCGATGCGAAACCCAACATCGAGATCATCGATCGAATACCCAAAGGCCCCCGCATGACTCGCCGTGAGTCGTCCGGTCATGGTTCGTTCAACTTCATGGCCAGCGGCAAGGGGGCCCGTGATCGAGAGGGAGAAACTTCCACTGTCGAGCACCTCGACCATCGCGAGAAAGGGAAAAGAGAGCTTGAGTTTTTCAAGCGAGAAGCCTTGGGCCGTCATCAGGAGATCGGCCGTTTGAAGTTCATCACGACTCAGCGTTCCTTGGAGTTCCAAGGTGTTTTCATCGATGGCGAACGTAACGTTTTTGACGACGAATCGGTCAGGTTCAATTCCGATGTCGACATTGGCCTTCAGCGGATAACTCGCTCCTTTAACGAGGAGTGTTCCGCCAGAGACCGTGGCGGCACTCATATCCACTTGTGCCACGCATGTTTTTTCTGTGGCGGTTTGCTCAATCGTCACGTCGAGGGCAACTGGTCCCGACCATTGAAGCCACGTTGGTCCTGCAAAAATTTCGCGGGTGAGTTCCGCCGTGGTGAGTTTCAGCCGATAGGTTGGGGGCGCTCCCTTGGGATCCCATGTCGCATCAACGGTTGTCTGCATCCCCGCCAGTGAAGCCTTTCCCTCGCGCAGGACGAGTTGTTGTCCAACGGGATCGAGGGCAACCATGCCGGAGAGCTCAAAAGGAGTTGGGGTTGTCCCTGTGAGCTTGATTCGTGTCCCTTCAGTCCCAAGGCGCTCCACACCGAAGAGATCGAGACGTACGTTCTCAAGCGTTATCACTTCGCCGGTTGGTTTCGTGAAGGTCATTTTCCCGCGCATGAAGCGAATGCTCCGAATCGCCGCCGCTTCACCCTTGAAGAAGGCAATGAGGTTTAAGTTTCCCGAAACATCGGATGAAAAGGTGACGCTGTGGTCAAAAAAACTATTCGTCGGGGTGAGGGTAAATCCTGAAATCGAAAACGAAGGGCGCGGCAGGAGTCGAAACGAAACCTTTGGGACTTGGACCTCGCCCGGAATGGACGCTCGAACGGTTTCGATGATCAGCTGCTGAAATGGTCCACGAGGCATCAGGAGGGGGGCAAGAATCAATCCGCCCACAAAGAGGACAAAGGTGACGACGGTGACTACGAGCCAGGTAAGCCAGTTCTTTTTCATAACTCCCTTAATGATGAACGGATCGCCGAATCTCTTCAAGCCATTTTACCACAAGGGTGCGCGCATGGCCCGTGATATGGCTGGGGATGGCATGGGTCTTCAAGACCTCCATGAGGCCATCGAGTGCGGTTTGAGTCTCGGCGACGGTGAGGGACAAACCTTCTTTGTCTTTCAGGTCGTCACGAAATTTGAGGGTTGTCTCCAAAAGCAAGCGAAACATCCGGTGGGTCCCATCGTCCACCCCGCCAATCCTCTCCGTCACCCCGCGAAAAAGACGATCGATATCATCATCACTGGCCATATGTTCTACTTGTAACTTGACCTTTCTGTCCCGTCCATGGTTTTTTACGCCCGATGCCCGCCAAAAAGCTCAAACCCAAAGATCTTCGCTGGCGATGTACGAAAGAGTTTCTTCGTTTTTATCGTGATCCTCAAAAGCTCTCACCGGCCACCGGTGTCGTGGGACAAGGACGAGCATTGGCCGCCCTCGAAACAGGACTCGAAATCAGGCGCGCCGGATACAATATTTTTGTTGCGGGCATGATTGGTTCCGGTCGTACGACGACGATCCGCCGGACATTAGAACACTTAAAGCCCACAACCGAAACCGTTCCCGATCGCTGTTACGTGTACAATTTTGCCGATGCGTCACAACCGGTGTTGCTCCTGTTTCCACGAGGGCAGGGGCGAGCCTTTCGTGACGACATGCGAGAGTTGATCGATGTCCTGCGCAAAGACATTCCGAAGGCCCTCGAATCACCGCACGTCCAACGCGAACGCGAACTCATCATTAATCGGTATCAGCGTGAAGAACGAAAACTCTTCGAGGCCTTTGCCGAGCGTTTAAAGGCCGACGGATTTGCCCTGATTCAAATTCAAGAGGGGAGCTTTATCGCCCCGACGGTTTTTCCGGTGATTGGCGAAGAGGCCGTCTCCATCGATCACCTCGAACAACTCGTCAAAGACGGCAAGATGACCGCCGATGAGCGCGACGTCAAAGTGAAGCGTCACCGCGAGCTCTCCGATGAGTTAAAGCAAGTCCTTACGAAGGCGCGTCAGCTCGGCAAAGAAATGCACCAGGCCCTCGAGCGCCTCCAGCAGC
>JACQMA010000200.1 GCA_016203825.1 Deltaproteobacteria bacterium
AAGCAATCTGTTTGATATGTCAAACTGTTTGTCGTCATACCAATCAAGTGGACGTTCATCGTTCTCTAACCTATTAAAATTATTATTGTTTTATGAGGAAATTCGACTTTTTGAACCACAGCCACGACTGCAGCCACCGCAGGACTTGATTTGATTGGTAATGATATCGAGCTTGATGGAGGCCAAAAACGTGAGACCATCGGGGCCATATTCTACCTTGTCGATCGTGCAACGGGCATCGTCGCCGTCGGCGGCATGCAAACCCATCACGGCTTCAAGACCATTTTTGAGGGAGAAGTAGTGTTTGAGGAAGAGGAATTCTTCCGCGTCGTCGTGGGGTCGCTTGGTGTCGAGAAAATGATCGGCGGGTGTTTCAATAATTTCTTCGGCCGTGAGAAACTTGGCCCAATCTTCAATGAGGGAGTAATCGCCAACTTCGGCACCACACGTTCTCTTGGCGAGCGTGTACGTCACGAGCCGATTCTCACCATCGAGCGTTACCTTCAACCGATCTGTCACATCATTGCAGGGCATGGGCAGGCTCCGTATTACAACTGCAACATGCGTTCAACAAAATCATGGGCGTCCTGGAGGAGCTTTTTCGCCAGTCGTTCATCGATATTCGGAATAGCGTCGTAATCAGATTCCATACGGATAGTGAAAAGTTTATCGAGGATGTCACTATACTTTCTCTCGACCGTTCCTGTTTTGACGAAATTCTTGCGAAATTCGATTCCTGTTTGTCGATGGGATTTGGTGACAATCCCCTTTTCGCTCAGGAGCGCGCACATCGCATAATAGACGGCATAGTAGCCGCGCGAGATGGATGCAGCGTAAAATCTCCCATCGAGTGCCAAGCGCGACGCTTCTAATTCCTCTCGCGCTCGTTTTCGATAGCCTTCAATGATTTCAAGTTCTTCGGCCATAGGATGATGCCATCCTTTTGAATTTCTTCATAAAGAGGTGTTTTCATGCTGCCAAGCTTTTTCCAGTGATCGAGTGACATTTTGATCGGTGAGAGAAGCTCGTCATAACCAGAAGACGCCATCGCATCAGTGGACAACGAAGCAAGTTGAGTTTGAACTTCATAGGTATTGTCATGAACGAGAACGAGCATGTCGATATCGGAATCTTCATGAATATCACCGCGCGCATATGAACCAAAGAGAACAACGGCAACTATGTTTGTGGTGATGTTTGGTGATGCGGTTTCAATGAGATGAACAAAATATGTGGCAGAGGAAGGAACCTTTGGTTGCGGGAGAAACGTCGAAAGATTGCCCGCTTGGAGGGTGTAGCGGTGAAAAACACTTTCAGGGATGCGATACGTACGACCAACGCGAAAAGAGGGAAGCTCCCCATTTTTGAGCAGTTTATAAATCGTCATTTTGGAGAGTTTAAGCCTCTCCGCCAGTTCTTCCGGGGTCCAGTAGGTCTCCGTTCGAGATTCGGTCATCATTCTTATACTATTTTAACTAAATTATACTAAATAGCAATAGATATTACAGGTGAATCTTTCCGGTGGTGAGGTCGATGGCGGCTTCTTTGACGACTTCAGAGAGGGTGGGGTGGGCATGGATCGTGAGGGCAAGGTCGGCCGCGACTGCGGAAAATTCCATGCCGAGGACGAGCTCCGCAATCATGTCGGATGCGCGCGGCCCGATGATGTGACCGCCAATAAGTTTTCCTGTCGTTGCATCGGCAATGAGTTTCACAAACCCATCTTTTTCGCCCATCGCTATCGCGCGACCATTGGCCATGAAGGGAAACTTTCCGATGTTGTAATGGATTCCTTTTTCTTTGGCCTGCTCTTCCGAAAGTCCAACTGATGCCGCCTCGGGCCACGTGTAGACGACCCCGGGGATCGCATCGTAATTCACATGGGCCGTGTGTCCGGCGAGCATCTCGACGAGGGCCACGCCTTCTTCCGATGCCTTGTGCGCAAGCATGGGACCGGCAATGACATCACCGACGGCGTAGACCCCGGTGACATTCGTCTCAAAACGTTCATTGACCACGATGCGTCCCTGCGGATCTTGTGTGATGCCCGCGTCAGCGAGTCCAAGTCCTTCGGTGTGGGGTTTTCGGCCGACGGAGACAAGAACGACATCGGCTCCGAGTGTTGTCTCTTTTCCGGCGGCATCGGCAACGACCAGCTCGACACGATCGCCCTTCACTTTGCCACTCTTCACTTTGGTGGCGAGATGAAACTTCATTCCCTGCTTTGTCAAAACGCGTTGAAGCGCACTCCCGAGTTCAATGTCCATGTTGGGAACGATACGCTCGAGGGCTTCGATCACGGTGACGGTGCTTCCGAGGCGAAGATAGACCGAACCCATCTCGAGGCCGATATAACCACCGCCAATCACGATTAATTCTTTGGGAATTTCTGAGAGGGCAAGGGCTCCGGTTGAATCGATGATCCGCTTCCCATCAAATTTCAAGAAGGGAAGTTCAATGGGTGAAGAACCGGTGGCAATGACGATGTGTTTCGCTTCGACCGTTTGTGGTTCGTCACCGCCGGTGATGTTGACCTTCTTGTCTTTCGTGATTTGCGCCGTACCACGCAGATGCGTCACCTTGTTCTTCTTGAAGAGGCCGCCGATGCCGCTGGTGAGTTGTCGCACGACGGCGTCTTTGCGCGCCATCATCTTGGGAAAATCAACACGAACACCCTCAGCGACGATTCCGTGGTCTTTGAGTTTGTGTTGCGCCTGTGCGTAGAGTTCTGATGACTCGAGGAGGGCCTTGCTGGGGATGCAGCCGACATTCAAGCAGGTGCCGCCGAGGAATTGTTTCTCGACGCACGCGACCTTCATGCCCAACTGCGCTGCACGAATCGAGGCGACGTAACCGGCAGGACCGGACCCAATGATCACAAGATCAAATGAGAGTGCTTCAGTCACGCGAGCTTTCCTGCATCGATCATCAGGGAGGGATTTTCCATGCACTCTTTTATCTTCACCAGAAACTCCACCGCTTCTTTTCCATCGAGGAGGCGGTGATCATACGAGAGAGCGACGTACATCATGGGCCGAATGACAATTTGACCTTCACGCACGACAGGGCGATCTTCAATCTTGTGCATTCCCAAAATGGCTGCCTGCGGCATGTTCAAAAGCGGCGTAGCAAGTAAGGAACCAAAAACACCACCGTTGGTAATCGTGAACGTGCCGCCCGTCATCTCGGGGATCGAAAGTTTCCCCGCCCGCGCCTTCTCGGCGACCTCGGCGAGTTTCTTTTCAAAACCGATCCAATCGAGTTTCTGAACGTCGCGAATCACCGGGACGACCAGCCCACGGTCCGTGGCGACCGCAATCGAAAGATCGACAAAATCACGTGAAATGATTTCTTCGCCCGTAAACATCGAATTGACGAGCGGGTAAGTCGTGAGGGCCTTGGCCGCGGCGAGGGCGTAGGCCCCAACGAAACCGATCGAAGTGCCGTGTTTCTTTAGCACTGCGTCTTTATATTTTTTGCGGAGCTTCATGATCTCCGACATGTCGATCTCATTGAAGGTGGTGAGGATTGCGGCCGTATGTTGCGCAGCGACGAGATTCGCTGCGATGTGTTTTCGAA
>JACQMA010000201.1 GCA_016203825.1 Deltaproteobacteria bacterium
GAGGGATGCGCGAAAAACCCGGAACGCGCGTCTCCGAAACGTTATTCGACAAACGACTTAAGCCCCCGATAATCGTGGTCTCGCCGTCCTTCACCAAGACGGTCGTCTTCGCCTCATTATCGGTGATGACCGGAATCCCTTCAATAGCGCGGGTAAAATCGGGAGTCGACGTCGTTGCCTCGATATCCATTTTGACAAAGTGATCGATCGAAATATACGGCGTCACCTTGAGTTCGATCCCGGTTTCGATCTGTTGCAATCCCGCCCCACCCGACGTCGCGCCGCCCCCTTCTGCTCCGATATTAATGTTGCCCGAGGCGTTGATCAGCAGCGTCGTGCCACTTCGGATCTTGGCCGGCATGCCGTTTGACGTCACGATGTTCGGATCGGAAATGACATAGACATCACCACGATCTTCGGCGGCCGTCAGCTGAACATCGATGTTGGTCCCCGAAAATTGTCCCAGCAGAAGCGTCAGTCCGCTCGAAGGCGACGTTGCCGGAAGATCGACGTTCAACGTACGGTCACTATCGGCCAACCCTACCCCCTCAACCCCTTGAACGCGCACATCCCCGGTCGTCTTGTTCACCCCCCATTGAATGCCAAGCGAGCGACTGAAACTCCGGGTGGCCTCGAGGATCTTGGCCTCGATCAAGACTTGCGCGTCGCGAACATCGACCTGTCCCAAATAGCGGGCGGCATTGTCGAGATTCGCGGGAAGATCGCGAATAATGAGCGAATTCGTTCGATCGTCGGCAAACACCGCACCTCGGCTCGAGAGCAGCGAAGCCACGGGCTTCACCATGTCCTTGGCGATGGCATAATTGAGTTGGACAATCTGGGTGCGAAGGTTTTCGCCGGTATCTTTAAAGTCATCGCCCTTTCCCAAACGGATGACGCTCCCCTCGACCGTATAGTCGAGACCGTTGACCTTGATGACGGCATGAATGGCATCTTCGATCGTCACATCGTGAAAATTCGTCGTGACACTCCCCTCAACCCCCTCGGGGACAATGATGTTCTCATCGGCAACGGCGGCCAAAAACTCGAGGGCATCGCGAAGCGGAGTTTGTTCAAAACGAATATCAAAAAGGGCGTGACCTTGCGGTCCCAGAAGCGATCGCTCCAAGACAGGCTGCCGCGTCGCCGTATCCTGTCCTTGGGCCACGACGCTCCCGGCCATCATCAGAACCGCGATAAAAAATGAAGGACCGCATATCCTCTTCACGATCCACCTCCCACCTGAAGGACAATGGTGTCGTCGAAGCGTTTCAAGACGACACGATCGCTCTCGATGGACTGGACACGACAACCGGCAATCCGATCGCCCACCCTCACCACGTGTCCACTGATCAAGGCGAACGATGCTTCATCGCCAACAGCGGTCGCAGAGAGAGAGAGGTCATCGACCGTGAGCTTCGCATCTCCGCCCGTCCGGCCTGAAAAGGGATCTTTGACACCAGCAGGCGTGGTCGACATTGTTTGTTGTTCAAAGGTTTCGACATCGAGGTCAATCAGCGATTCCGGCGCGGCAGAAGCACGCAAGGCCGTAAAAAAAATGATACATACGAGAACGTTTTTCATCGTCACTCCGGTAGATACAACTCCACGGTTATTTTCGCCACTAAAAAACCACCCGTATCGGAACGAAAACTGAATTCAGACACGAGCAACGGCTGATCGGGTTTCTCCAAGGCCTCAACGTAGTGCACCAGAGCCGCATAGGGCCCACGCAGCTCAAGGGAAAGCGGAATGACCGCATATCCTTTCCGACTCTCTTTGTCCCCGACACTCGTCTGGAGCAGTCGCGCCTTGCCCAAAGAGGTGCGGTCCGCCAAAAGCGACAGGGCCATCGCGACCGCCGAAGCGGGATCCCCCCCTTGTTCCAAAAATCGTTGCCAGCGATTTTCCGACGGCGACGTTGCCGGTGGAGCATCCTGACGCTGATCCTGAAGCGTCATCTGCTGCTCAACCGCTGACACGAGGGCTTCTGCCGCTTTCAGTTGTTTTTGCAATGCGACCGATTGATCACGCAGGATTCGAAATTTCGCGGCGCGCGGCTGCCACAAGAATATGAAAAAAACATAGAAGAGCCCAAGACCAACAAGCCCGATGAGCGCCATTTCTCGTCGTGGGGGACGCTTGTGAAGATCGATCGGGAAGGAGCCAAGCGCCATGTCAAAATTTCTCCACAAGAATCGAAGCGCTGATTTCAAATGCCGTCATTCCGGCGGACGTTTCTTCACGTGTCTTCACGACCTGAACATCCTCCAGAAAAATCGCGTCTTTGAGTCGCAGGACATAATCAGCGATCCGCTGCGGCGACGGCGCGCGGCCTTCGATACTCAGGTGATACGTTTCACGCTCACCCTTGAGCACCACCTTCGAAACCTTGAGGGCCGTAAACAGAATGTTGGGAGGCAGTCTCCCCGCAAGCCCCTGGAGGAACGTCGACCACCGCGTCGGATGCTCCAAACGCGAAGCCAGCTCTTTGCCCAAGGGACGACGATGGGCATGGCGATCGGAACGTCGCGCCTGTGACAAGAGTTCCTCTTTCTTGGTTTCGAGACCCGTAATGGAGGCCTTCATCTTCACCATGCGGTTTTCCAGGAGCGACTGTCGGATGACGAAACTCCCAAAACCGACCACGAGCAGGAGGCACCAGACACCCAAGAGCATCAACAAGCCTGCATAACTCCATAAAAACTTTTCTCGCTTCAGGAAATTGACGCGGGCGATCATCATAGGAGTGAGAGTCCCATTGCAACGGTGTACCGGGAACGTTCTTGAGGATCGTCCATCACCGGCGTCGCCAAGGTTATCTTCGCAAACGGATCAATCATGCTCACGGGCGTACCAAGCGACGAATGGATGTGTTCGAGAAGACCCGGGCTCGCAAGGGCGGCACCACACACAAAAATATCGTTGATCGATTCCGTTCCATACTGAAGCGAAAAAGCGTTGAGCGAACGCTCGATATCCACGACCAGTTCACTCATAAAACGTTCCATCACCGGACGGGCATCGACGTTCAGTGATTCTTTTTCGGACAACCACCGTTTGACGAGGGCTCCGGGAGATGTTGCCGCCGTTCCCCCTTCTTGAAGAACGAGCTGAGCGAGACTTGTCAGATTCCCGATCACGAGCGGACGAGAAAACAAAAGTGCGGAATCCCGCATCACCGTGAGCAGGGCCGTTGTTTCATCGAGAACGAGACAGGCCATCGTGCGGTCGTGAGCCAGGAGATCGTTGGTGGAAAAAACTTGCATGATTGCCGTCGCGGCCGGTTCAAGCCACCCCAGCTTAAAATTCCATCGCTCAACCAGTTCGACCCGTTCCCGAATGGCTGCTTCGGCAACACCAAAGGCCAACACCGGCTTCACTCCGTTCGGGGGAAGCCCGGGAAGTGGGAGGGCATCGACATGATACGCTTCGGGAGGACAATCGACATGCTCCCGAAAGTTCCAACGAAGCGCCTCACGAAAATCAGCATCGGGCATCGGTGGGAGATCCATGCGACGGATGCGCAAACTTTCATGCTCGAGTCCAAGGGCCACGATGCGCGATTTCCCAGCTTGCCGCGCCAAGAACTGACGAAAAACGGATAACGAAATATCATCGGCATGAAAGGGATCGATCTCGATGGACCCAAAACTCACGAGTTCCACACCTCCCTGGGACAAGGGTCGCGTGTGGACGACACGAACGGTCGACCCCTGGAGATCGACTCCCAATCGACCACGATGGCGGCGAAGCCACCACGCGTTCATTTTTTGGCGAATGCCCGTAACGATGGTCATAGTTCCAGGTCGAGAACGTGATCGCGAACTCGTTCTCGCAGATGTGCAGGAAGGTCCTTCGCGAGGTTTAAGAATTGTCGATAGTGTTCGGCGGCTTGGGCATCATCACCTTCTTTTTCTGCCGCAAGTCCCAAATGAAAATGGGGCTCGGCAAAATCGGTCTTGAGGACGAGCGCCCGCTCCCACTTCTCACGGGCTTCACGAACACGACCTTCATGCCAGTCAAGAAGGGCCGCATTGTTGAAACATTCTGGATAGTCGGGACGAAGCTTGAGGGCCTTTTCGAAGGCTTCACGAGCACGCCCGGCATCGCCGTGTTTTCGAGCAACGACGCCGACGTTATTCCAGATTTCGGGATCATCGCTGATGAGCGAACTCGCCACGGTCAGCTTGGCGAGTGCTCCCTCGAGATCTCCAGCACGAAATGCGACCAGTCCTTCAGCGGCGAGACGTTTTCCCTCAGCAGTATTGTCGGTTCCCTTCGTTGGCGCAGATGCTTGAGGGACAACCGGCGATGAGCGCGACAACAGTCCCGTTCGTTGCGCCACGACAAAGGCACCCGCCGCAAGGAGGATCACGACCAACACCATGACCGACACCCTCGAACGACGTGGTGATTGATCCATCGGTTCCAAATCTTTGAGCGGCGGCCCCTGCGGCGTCACCTTTTTGAGGGCATCATGAATAAGCGACATGCAGGAGTCTCCTTCCCCATCGTTTCCACAGACCTTCATCGCCGCGAATGTCTTTGACGGCAAGTTCGACCGTCGGACGATCGACGACAAAACGTTCTCTCACAAAACTCGCCACCAAGGCCCGGTCGCACATCATGTTCACGAGACGAGGATAGCCGCCACTCTCGCGATGGATCGTCCGAAGGGCGCCCGATTCAAAGGTGGGGGGACGCTCTCCGCTGCAGCGCTCAAGGCGATGGTGAACGTAGCGTTCGGTTTCATCGAAACTCATCGGCTTGAGCGCTAGACGAAGCGCAATCCGTTGTCGGAGTTGGCGAAGGTCATGACCCGCAAGGGTCTCGGCCAGTTCCGGCTGTCCCACGAGGAGAATCTGGAGCAACTTCTGTTTGTCGGTCTCAAAATTCGTGAGTAAACGAACCGCTTCGAGGGTCTCGCGCGAAAGCAACTGTGCCTCATCGATGATGACGAGGGCCGTTCCGCCACCCTCGGCAATCCGCAACAAAAAGCGGCGCAAACTCTCGAGCATGCGCTGTGGAAGGAGCGACCGAATGGGAATCCCAAAATCTCTGAGGATTGCGCGGATGAGTTCATGAGGGGCAAGCTGGGGATGGACAATGAGTGCCGTGGCGACGGTTGACGGCAGACGATCCAGCAGGGCCCGTGTGAGCGTCGTCTTGCCGGAACC
>JACQMA010000195.1 GCA_016203825.1 Deltaproteobacteria bacterium
ACATACAACATCGTAAAGGCGCGCTGCACGGTCGTGACACTGATCGGGAAGTAGTGACGATTCAACACCAGGACGGATGTCTGTAACATACGGTAAAATCTTAAGAAATTTCAGCCTCATTGTCAATGAAGGGACACACGTCACGACGCATCACGAGGGCATCTTCATGATTATCTTGATAGTAATGAGGGCGTGTCGCGATCGTATCAAAGTGATATCGCTCATAGAGCGCCTTTGCCGCGGTATTCGAAGAACGTACGAGGAGAAAAATCCGCGCGACACGTTGTTCGCGGGCATAGGCAATCAAGTCATCCATAAGACGAGAACCAATCCCGAGACGTTGTTCTTCGGGCTCGACTCCAATCGTATGGAGTTCCAATTCATCGCCCCACCACTGAAAGAGCGTATAGCCAACGAGTTTTGTTCCTCGCTTGGCAACGCGCACGACGACGGTGTCGAGCCGCAACAATTCTTCATACGATTGACGTGACCAGGGGATGCTGAAGACACGAGGCTCGATGGCCATCACGCCATCGAGATCACCGAGCTCAAACGGAAGGATTCGAAGATCTCCCGCGACCTTCATGCACGGAGCACAGC
Source organism: Deltaproteobacteria bacterium (assembly GCA_016203825.1). GTDB lineage: Bacteria > UBA10199 > UBA10199 > 2-02-FULL-44-16 > 2-02-FULL-44-16 > JACQMA01. Next base: position 601 of record JACQMA010000195.1, read on the forward strand.
CCGACCGGCAAAGACGGCTTGATGCCCCAAGATTTCTTCAATCCGAAGCAGCTGATTATACTTCGCGGTGCGATCGGTGCGACATCCGCTCCCCGTCTTGATCTGACCCGCCCCCGTGGCCACGGCAAGATCGGCGATGGTCGCATCTTCGGTCTCTCCTGAACGATGCGAAATGATCGTTGCCATTCCGGCTTCCTGGGCCAACTTGATACACTGAAGCGTTTCGGTGAGCGTTCCGATCTGATTCAATTTGATGAGAATCGCATTGGCACTTTTTTCGGCAATTCCGCGTTTCAGCCGCGCGACATTCGTCACAAAGAGGTCGTCGCCAACCACCTGCAAACGTTGTCCGAGTCGCGAGGTCATGGTCTGCCACGCTCCCCAATCGTCTTCCGCCAATCCATCTTCGATCGAGACGATCGGGTAACGATCAGCGAGCGACGCATACCAATCGATCAGGGCAGAAGCGGAGAGCTTCTTTTGCTCCCCTTCCAATTCGTACATTTTTTGTTCAGCATGATAAAAAGAAGATGCGGCGGCATCGATCGCCAACACGATGTCTTCTCCGGGACGGTAGCCAGCGTGTTCAATCGCCGCAATGATGACCTCAAGCGCCTCCTGATTCGAATGCAGGTCGGGGGCAAATCCACCCTCATCGCCCACCGCCGTTCGATATCCACGCTGCTTCAACACTCCCTTCAAGTGATGAAAGACTTCGACCCCCATGCGC
>JACQMA010000198.1 GCA_016203825.1 Deltaproteobacteria bacterium
GTATTTACAGTTTGTGCCTGCAACGCTTAAATGTCCGCTTTATTCCCACGCGAAAATGTCCTCCCCTGACGGTAACTTCCCGAAATCATTAAGAAGATGTGGGGAGGCCGAATTCTTGGGCGGCCTTGTATTGTTGGTCATCGAGGGTAAGAAAAAGTTCAAGTCCGCCTGTTTGCTGAAACCACATGGCCGTGCGCAGGTGAATGAGATCACTCGATCGTGGAACGCGCACGGGAGGGAATGCTCCTGTCAGGCAAAAATCAACGGTGAGATCGCGCAAGAGAAAAAGTTCTTTATCTTTCTTCAGGCGTTCAAGGGCGCCCACAAAAAGATCAGGAGCGAGCAGGCGATCGCGACTGAGTCGAACAAGATTTCGTTCGGCTTCAATCAAAAGAAGGGTACTCGAACACAATGTTTTTCCGAGGATCGTCTTCTGAAACGGTTTGGCCTTGGCTTCACCGAGAAGAATGCCAAGGTACAGCGATGTGTCGAGATAGATCCGTTGCATCGTCTTTATTTTTCGCTGCGGTCTTCTTCGAGAATATCGAGCCAACGACCTTGGGTCGCCTCGCGGAAGGCTGGCGTGAGATTCTCCCGGCCGACGAGTCGCCCGCGATAGAGATGAGGTGCATCCCCCGGAACGAGGCGGATGTAGGGACGCTGGTGCTTCGTCACCATTATTTCAGCACCATGTGAAGCCTCTTCTGCTAAGCTTGAAAGGTCTTCTTTTAGCTCTTTTAATTGAACTGTTTTCATACAAATAGAGTACTTTTTTATGTCCTTTTTGTCAAGGAGATATTTTGGTTGCCGTTCGGGAATGGTCATGATTAGTGCGTCAACTCATTCACAAGGAGATTGAACATGGCAACGGTATTGGCAGCGAAGGGGGAGCGTATGGCGACCGTGAGCGATTATAAAGTAAAGGATATTTCTTTAGCCGCGTGGGGACGCAAAGAGATTCATTTGGCCGAGGCCGAGATGCCGGGACTCATGGCCATCCGCGCCAAGTACGGCAAGCAAAAGCCCTTGAAAGGCGCGCGTATTGCCGGTTGCCTCCACATGACGATCGAGACGGCCGTCCTCATCGAGACCTTGAAGGAGCTCGGGGCCGACGTTCGCTGGTCGAGCTGCAATATCTTTTCAACCCAAGACCAGGCTGCGGCCACGATTGCCGCCGCCGGGACCCCCGTGTTTGCGTGGAAGGGGGAGAGCGAAGAAGACTACTGGTGGTGTATCGAGCAGACCATCATGTTTGGGCCAGAGCCGCTCAATATGATCCTCGACGACGGTGGCGATCTCACGATGTATGTGTATCAGAAGCGCCCCGATCTCATTCCCTAGATTCGCGGTATCAGTGAAGAGACGACGACCGGCGTGCATCGCCTCTACGAGATGTTCAAAAAGGGTGCCCTCAAAACCCCCTCGATCAATGTGAATGATTCGGTGACGAAGTCCAAGTTTGATAATCTCTATGGTTGCCGCGAATCGCTCGCGGACGGCATCAAACGCGCGACAGGCGTGATGGTGGCAGGAAAGGTTGTGGTCGTTGCGGGTTACGGCGACGTCGGTAAGGGGTGCGCCCAGTCGATGCGCGGATTTGGTGCACGTGTCTTGATTACGGAAATCGATCCGATCAACGCGTTGCAAGCGGCGATGGAAGGCTATGAAGTGACCACGATGGAAGATGCGGTCAAAGAAGGCGACATTTTTGTCACGGCGACCGGTTGTTATAAGGTCATTACCGGTGCCCATCTTCAGCAGATGAAGGACAAGGCGATTGTCTGCAACATCGGTCACTTTGACGACGAAATTGAAATGTCCTGGTTCAAAGAACACACCGACGTCACCAAGACCGAAGTGAAACCTCAAGTCGATGTCTTCCGTTTTCCGAATGGAAAGGAACTGATCGTTCTTGCCGAGGGGAGACTTGTGAATTTAGGTTGCGGCGAAGGCCATCCTTCCTTTGTGATGAGCAACTCGTTTACGAATCAATGTCTGGCGCAGATCGAGCTCTTCACGAAGAAATATGAGGTGGGTGTTCACATGTTGCCCAAGAAGCTCGACGAAGAAGTCGCGCGTTTGCACCTCGCGAAACTTGGCGTAAAACTCACGAAGCTGACACAGGAACAAGCCGACTACTTGGATCTCCCCATCGACGGCCCCTACAAGCCAGAGCATTATCGGTATTAGGGCTTTCGCGTCGTACGCCACTGTTTCAAGCGTTCGGCGATGCGCTGTTCGTAACCGTTGTCCGTCGGTTCGTAATATCTTTTCCCTTTGAGTTTGTCCGGAAGGTACTGCTCGCCCGGAACAAAGTGATTTTCGAAGTCGTGCGCGTATTTGTATTCTTTCCCGTAGCCTAATTCCTTCATGAGTTTTGTCGGCGCGTTGCGAAGATGGAGTGGTGTGGGAAGAACGCCGTGTTCCTCGACATCGCGTTTGGCGAGTTTGTAGGCGTGATAACTCGCATTCGATTTGGGGGCGCTGGCGAGATACGTCGCACATTGGGCGAGCGGGATCCAACCTTCGGGCATGCCGACGAAGTCAAACGATTGCATGCACGCGATCGCGACCTGGATGGCCTGCGGATCGGCGTTGCTAATATCTTCGGACGCAAAGATCACCATGCGGCGCGCGCAAAAGAGCGGATCTTCACCGGCTTCGAGCATGCGTGCCAAATAATAGACGGCGGCGTCCGGGTCAGAGCCGCGCATGCTTTTAATGAACGCGGAGATGACATTATAA
>JACQMA010000024.1 GCA_016203825.1 Deltaproteobacteria bacterium
CATCGCCTACGGTGCCCCCCACAAGCAGGATACCTCAGAGGCCCATGGGTCTCCATTGGGTGACGAAGAGATTCGATTAACGAAGGAGGGTTACGGTTGGCCCATCGATAAGACTTTTTTTGTCCCCGATGACGTGCGCGAGTTTTACGCCAAGCGGGCCGATGAGGGAAAAAAACGAATGGAAGACTGGAAGGTGCCTTTTGTCGCGTATACTCGTGAGCATCCCGATCTCGCGCGCGAGTTCCAGCGTGTGATGGAGCGCCATCTGCCGGAAGGATGGGAACGTGAACTGGATGCCCTCAAGGTCGACGAGCCCCAAGCCACGCGTCAATCATCGGGAAAAATCATGCAGGTCGTTTCAAAAGTCTTTCCGGAATTGATCGGTGGTTCGGCAGACCTTGCGGTCTCGAATAATACGCGACTCAAAGATGTCCCCGATTTTTCCCCAAAATATCCAGAGGGACGCAATCTTCATTTTGGTATTCGCGAGCATGCGATGGCAGCGATCACCAATGGCCTCGCCCTCCACGGAGGCGTCCTTCCGTTTGCGGCAACGTTCCTGATCTTTTCGGATTACATGCGGCCGAGTTTGCGCCTTGCCGCCATGATGAATATTCCAACACGTTACGTGTTCACGCATGACTCGATCGGACTCGGTGAAGATGGCCCGACGCATCAACCGATTGAGCACTTGATGAGTTTGCGCGCCATTCCCAATTTCACCGTTATTCGTCCCGCCGATGGTCGCGAAACGCTGGGGGCGTGGAAGGTTGCCGCGAGCGAACGCAATGGTCCCGTGGCTTTGAGTCTTACGCGTCAAAAAGTTTCGCCGGTTCCGGGGACGTCCGCCGATGGCGTCGCCAAGGGCGCCTACATTATAGGTGATGTGCCGGGAAAGGCGTGTGTTTTGATCCTCATCGCGACGGGTTCTGAATTGGGGGTAGCCTTTGCCGCATGGAAGCAGCTTGCGGATGAAGGTGTTGGCGTGCGTCTCGTGAGCATGCCGTCCTGGGAACTCTTTGCGCGCCAACCAAAAACATATCAGGACGGCGTCTTACCGCCGACCGTCAAAAAACGTCTCTCCGTTGAAGCGGGGATTACGTTTGGGTGGGAGCGTTTCGTTGGGAGCGAAGGTGCATCTATTGGTATCGATCGCTTCGGCGCCTCCGCCCCCGCTGAAGTGAGCTTTCAGCAATTTGGTTTTACCCCAGAAAACATCCTCGCCCGCGCAAAGGCGCTCCTCAATCGTTAGCCGTCCTCTTGCGCTCCATCAAGTTTCTTTATACGACTGACCTAGATCAGGCAATCAACAAGGGGGAAATATATGGTCAATAATGTGGTGAGGCGTTTGGTGGGATGGAGTGATGCGGTTGGGATGACGACCTCTCGACTTGGGAGTCCACTCCTCCTTCTGCTTCGTCTTTACTTTGGATGGAATTTTTTTACCGGTGGGAAGGGAAAGCTCGAGAATGTTGAACGCGTGACAGGATTTTTTCAGAGTTTGAATATTCCGTTTCCAGCGGCCAATGTTTATCTTGTTGGGACGATCGAGATGGTCGGCGGGCTCCTGCTTCTCTTGGGATGTGCCTCGCGCCTCGTCTCTCTTCCGCTGACCTGCGTGATGATCGTTGCCTATGCAACGGCGCATCGTGCCGAGGCCTTCGTCAGCATCAAGGCCTTTATGGGTGAACAGCCGTTTTTGTACCTTCTCACATTGTTGTTCGTTTTGGCTTTTGGACCAGGTTCATTTTCCGTTGATGCCTGGATCAAACGCCGAAGTTAAAACATCACTCGATGGGTTTGGGTTGGACCAATGGGGGCACACTCCAAACCGATCAACGAAAGAAGGAGCATGCATATGAAGAACATGATGAAGGGCGCAGTGTTGGCAGCCACGGTGGCTGGTCTCTTTTTGTCAGGACAGGTCATGGCGGAAACATCGTCCACGACGGGAAAAGTGAAATGCGAAGGGGCGAATGCGTGTAAGGGAAAAAGTGCGTGTAAGACCTCTGCCAATGCATGTGCAGGCCAGAATGGGTGCGCCGGTAAGGGATGGATTTACACCAAAGATGAAGCCGAATGCACCGCAAAGAAAGGGAAAGTGGTGAAGTGACTTTTCCTTTTTTAGGTTTTGGTGTGGGCTTACGACCGACCCATTACCATTACATCCTCGAACGATGGCCCACGATCGATTGGTTCGAGGTCATTTCAGAAAACTATATGGTGGCCGGCGGCCGACCGCTGTATGCCTTGGAAAAAATCTGCGAGCGATACACCGTGGTGATGCACGGGGTATCCTTGTCGATCGGATCGACAGATCCGCTCAACAAGGATTATCTCAAACGCCTTAAGGCGCTGGCAGGTCTCTGCAAGCCGGCATGGATCTCCGATCATCTCTGCTGGGCGTGCACCGGAGGCCACAATTCGCATGACCTTCTGCCGCTGCCC
>JACQMA010000202.1 GCA_016203825.1 Deltaproteobacteria bacterium
ATCCGAATTTGGGCGTCTATGCCGATGGAAAATATTATTCGTCGTTTATTGGGTTTGCCCCAAGCGACGATCCGCGGATTGTCGTGTACGTCGGGATCGATGAACCCGCGGGAGCCTATTATGGTGGACAGGTGGCGGCCCCAATCTTTCGGAAGATTGTCGAGGCGTCCCTTCATTATATGAAGGTCCCCGCCTACGCCCTTCGGGCTACGGCGGGCAAGCCCGCTCGCCCCACACATCTTCCAACAACGACGGCAACACCATCATCTGAAATAATCCGCATGCTTCCGGCGGGGAAAACATCATGGCGTGTTCCGGATTTTCGGGGGCTTACGATGCGGGCCGTGTTGGACGCGACCGCAGGCGTGCCGTTGCGGATGGGGCTCAAGGGCAGTGGAATTGCGGTTGAACAAAGCCCATCTCCGGGGAGTGTGGTTTCTTCGGGGGCGCGGTGCGATGTGACCTTTCGGTCGATGTTGTAAGAAAAAGGGAAGCGATGAAATCATCGGAACTCAAAATGATTGGCGTGACCGGAACGAGCGGAAAGACGACGGTGACGTATCTTTTGGAGTCCATTTTTATGGCAGCAGGATTTTCGACCGGTGTGATCGGGACAATTGAGTATCGCGTTGGCACCAAACGCAAACCGGCGACCCTCACGACACCCGATTCGAAAGCGCTTCCGCCGCTCCTTGGCTGGGTGGCGGATGAGGGAGCAACCCATTGCGTGATGGAGGTTTCGTCGCATGCGCTGGTTCAGGGGCGTGTCGCGGCGGTGCAGTTTGACGGCGCCATTTTTACCAATCTCACCCCCGAGCATCTCGATTACCACGCTGACATGGAGTCGTATTTTCAGGCGAAGTCCACGCTCTTCACGAAGCTCTTGAATGCCAGCACCAAACCCAATCGATTTGCCGTCGTGAACACCGACGATCCCTTTGGGAAGAGACTGTGCACCAAGATTTCCGTGCCACTGATTTCTTACGGTGAACAGCATGCGAATGTTTTCGCCGAAAAGGTAGATGCCTGTCGAGATGGACTCGTGATGAGCGTGAAAACGCCGCGAGGAAAACTGGAGCTTCACTCGCCGCTCATCGCGCGGTTGAATGTCCCCAATATTTTGGCGGCCGTTGCGACGGCTCAGGCGATGGACCTATCAACGGACGCGATCGTGCGTGGCATTGCCAACATGAAAGGTGTGAAGGGACGCTTCGAGCTCGTGTCAAACGCCAAGGGCGTCATCGCCATTGTCGATTATGCGCACAAACCGGATGCGTTGCGAAAAGTTTTAGAAGAAGCGCGGGCTCTAGCCATGAACCGGCCGCTGCGAGATTCCCCCGAGGAGGTGGCCACCGCAACCGCCGCAGGGGGTCGAGCAGACAGGCCGGTTCATGGTCGAGTTCTCGTCATTTTTGGTTGTGGTGGCGATCGCGACCGACAGAAACGCCCCGTGATGGGGGAAACTGCCGCAGAGCTTGCCGATGTCGTTGTGGTGACGAGCGATAATCCACGAAGCGAATCGGCCGAGGCGATTATCGCCGAGATTCTTCCGGGCGTGAAAAAGAAAACATCTTCGGTTCAGGTCATTCCGGATCGCCGCGAGGCCATCCGCTGGGCGGTCAACGAATCTCGTCCGGGCGATGTTCTGGTCGTGGCCGGAAAAGGACACGAAGATTATCAAATCATCGGGAATCAGCGGAACCACTTTGATGATCGCGAAGAATTGGAGCATGCCTTTGTTCAGCGTCGATGACATTGTGAAGGCAACGGGTGGGGCACTCCTGCAAGCGGGGACACCGTCGGTGAAAATAACAGGGGTGAGTCACGACACACGGGCAACCCTTGGCAGCACTCTTTTTGTGGCCATCCCGGGTCCGCGTTTTGATGGTCACACGTTTGTGGCCGAGGCCGCGCGGAAAGGTGCCGTTGCCGCCCTTGTGAGCCACGTCGTTGCAGCCCCTCCCTCGATGGCGCTCATCAAAGTGGAAGATACGATTCGTGCCTTGGGCGATCTGGCTCATGCGTGGCGCCAAAAATTTTCTGTCCCCTGCGTGGCGATCACCGGGAGTAATGGAAAATCGACCACGAAACAGATGGCGACGGCGATCGCCTCGGAGCTTGGTGACGTTCTCGCCACCGAGGGCAACTTTAACAACCTCATCGGTCTTCCGCTGACCCTCTTCCGATGGCGCGATCACCATCGTGCGGCGATTCTCGAAATGGGAATGAACACACCGGGAGAAATTCAACGACTGACCGAGATCACGCGCCCGACGGTTGGCCTTATTACGAACGTGACCGCCGCCCATCTCGAACGTCTCGGCTCCGTCGAGGCCGTAGCCCGTGCTAAGGGCGAACTTTTCGACACGATGGGGAAAGAGGCGATCGCGATTATTAATGATGAAGACCCTTGGGCGAAAAAATTGGGGGCAGCCTTTCGCGGTCGATGTATTCACTACGGAATGCAGAATGAATCGGATGTTCGTTTTTGTCACATGGAGACGCCAGCGTTCGACACAACGACCTTCACGGTTGCTGCGAAGGAGAAAGAGGTGACCATCACGCTTCCCGTGATGGGCGTGCATAATGTTCTGAATGCGATGGCCGCCATCGCAATCGGCGAGGCGTTGGGTGTTGATCTGGAAAGGGCTGCGAAGCGACTCCAATCGTTCAAGCCCATGGCCATGCGCTTCGAACAGATCCAGCTCGCCAATGGCGTTCGTCTTATTCACGACGCCTACAATGCAAATCCGGAATCGATGACAGCGGCCCTCACGACCATTGCCACCGCAAAGCGTGCGGGACGTTTTATTGCCGTTCTTGGCGACATGCTGGAATTGGGTGCAGCTTCCGCAAAGCTTCACCGTGACGTCGGAACAAAGGCTGTTCAGTGTGGCGTCGATCAACTCTATGCCGTGGGACGTTTCGCAGCCGCCATGGTTGATGGCGCTCGATCTGCCGGTATGAAAAATGGGCAAGCTCGCGCCGAGCAAGAGCTCGATGCGGTGAAAGACGACGTGCTGGGCACATTGAAAACGGGAGATGTGATCTTGGTCAAGGCGTCACGAGGCATGAAGTTCGAGCGCCTCGTGGAATTTTTGAAACGAGAGATAGGGAGCGGCTAATGCTGTATCACTGGATTTATCCGTTGAAGGTTTATTGGAGCGGACTGAATGTCCTCAAATACATCTCGGTTCGGATGTTTATTGCCGCCTTCATCGCGATGGGGATCTACTTTGTGTTTGGGCGCGCGATGATTCGCTGCCTCGCCGCTCGGCAATTTTGGCAGACGGTGCGCAATGACGGTCCCGTGAGTCACATGGACAAGCGCGGCACGCCCACGATGGGAGGGTTGCTGTTGTGGGGAGCCGTCCTCGTTGCACTGCTGCTCTGCGGTCGTTTTGATGTGCCGTATATTCCGATCAGCATGGCCGTGATCGTAATCTTTGGTGCGATTGGATTCCTCGACGACTACCGCAAAGTGATTCTCAAGGATGCAAAGGGATTGCGGGCGCGTTGGAAATTTCCGCTTCAGGTCGCCACGGCGACCATCATTGTCCTGATCCTTTTTGATGTCGTTGGTCTTACGCGTGACATCACGATTCCCTTTTTCAAAGACGTGCGTCCCGATTTGGGAAACTGGATGGTTCCCTTTGCAGTCCTTGTCATCGTGGGAACGTCGAATGCCGTGAATCTCACCGACGGTCTTGACGGCCTCGTCTCCATGCCCTCGATCGTCGTCTTCTTGGCGTATGCCGTCATCGCCTACATTACGGGCCACGCTGCCATCGCGTCGTACCTCCAGGTTCCCGTGATTCCGGGGAGTGGAGAACTTGCGGTGCTGTGCGGTGCCATCATCGGGGCGACGCTCGGTTTTCTCTGGTACAACGCGCATCCGGCGTCGGTCTTTATGGGGGACGTCGGATCGCTCCCGATGGGGGCGGTGCTGGGATACGTTGCCGTGGTGACGAAGAGTGAGATTCTCCTCGTTGTGATTGGCGGTCTCTTCGTCCTCGAGGCCATTTCGGTTATTACGCAGGTCATTTCGTTTAAACTTACGGGCAAACGGATCTTTCGGATGGCGCCGTTGCATCATCACTTTGAGCTGAAGGGTTGGCCGGAATCCAAGGTGATCGTCCGGTTTTGGATTATCACGATTATTTTGGCACTCGCGAGTTTGGCGACATTGAAACTACGATGAACATGCGCGGAAAAAAAGCCCTCGTCATCGGCCTCGGCAAATCGGGGATCGCTGCATGTCAGTATCTTGCGGCGCAAGGTGCACGCGTGGTGGCGGATGATAGCAAACTCGGTCATCACGATCCCAAGCTCGTCGAAGGCATGGATCTTATTGTTGTGAGTCCTGGTGTACCGTTGAACCTCCCCCTGATCCAGCGAGCGCGCGAACGAAAAATTCCGGTTATCAGTGAAATGGAGTTGGCGTTGACAACTGTAGGGGCGGTTCGCGAACCGCCCCTACGCGAAAAACCCATTATCGCCATCACCGGCACCAATGGAAAAACGACAACGACATCACTCATTGCCCATCTCTTGAAGGCGTGTGGTCAAAAAGTATGTGTTGCAGGAAATATCGGAACACCACTCATCGCCATGATCGACGAAGCGCGCACAAGCGACTGGATCGTCCTTGAGGTCTCGAGTTTTCAATTGGAGACGACCCCGTCACTCCATCCCCAAGTGGCCGTATGGCTCAACGCGACCCCCGATCACCTCGATTGGCATGGATCGTTCGAGGATTATGTCGCCGCTAAGCGCAAGATCTTCGAACAACTGCCCCCTGATGGGTACGGCATATATAATGATAGGGATGAGGTAGTGACAAAGGCCGTGGCACAGGTAGGTGCGGGTTTCAAACCCGTCCCTACATTCATTCCATTCGGTAGGGGCACGGCATGCCGTGCCCCTACGTTCGATTTCACCAAGACGAAATTGGTTGGTGTCCACAACGAAGAGAACATGAAGGCAGCGGTGTTGGCGGTGGAATGTTGCCTCGGAAACGATAAAAAAGATATTTTTCAACACGCCCTCGAAACCTTTCGTCCGTTGCCCCACCGTCTTGAATTCGTTCGCGAGGTCAATGGGGTTCGATATTATGACGACTCCAAGGGGACGAATGTGGGTGCCACGGTGAAGGCGCTTGAAAGCTTCACGTCCCCGATTATCCTGATTGCTGGCGGAAGAGACAAGGGTGGGAGTTATGATCCGCTGCTCCCGCTCGTAAAGAAACACGTCAAACACCTCATCGTCATCGGCGAGGCGGCAGCGGTTCTGCAAAAAACAGTGGGGAGCGTCGCCATCACGACGCGCGCGGCATCATTAGAAGAAGCGGTTCTTCTTGCCGCACGGACGTCGAAGGCCGGTGATGTCGTCCTCTTGTCACCGGCCTGTTCGAGTTTTGACATGTTCCGCGACTACGCCCATCGCGGCGAGGTGTTTCAGGGCGCCGTGAGATCATTGGGGAATACAGGAAAAAATGGAAGCGAACGAATTACACAAGCAGCACTTTGACGTCTGGCTCCTCTTTGTGGCCATCGCCCTCGTCGTGATCGGGGTCACGATGGTTTACAGTTCCAGTGGCGTCCTGGCACTCGAGCGCTACGGCGACTCCTATTATTATCTCAAGCGGACCGTCTTCTTTGCCCTCTTGGGTTTCTGTGGAATCGCCCTCCTGCTTCGTTTTCCCTACGTCCGGCTGCGGCGCTGGATTTATCCCATCCTCATCGGGACGTTGGGACTCGTCCTTCTCGTTTTTATTCCCGGTGTGGGACGCACGATTGGGGGCGCGACCCGTTGGGTCAACGTGGGGTTGTTTGCCTTTCAACCTTCGGAGATGATGAAGATCGCCCTCATTCTCTATCTCGCGTATTCGCTTGAGAAGAAGGGCGAGCGGGTCCATCGTTTCTCGGTCGGCATCCTTCCGCATCTTCTGGTCCTTGCGGTGGTCGGGGCGGCGATTTTGGCGCAGCGCGATTTCGGATCGGTGGCGTTGCTCGCGATGATCACCTGGCTCATGCTCTTTGCCGCGGGCGCCAAGCCTCGCTACCTTTACGGTTTTCTCGGTGCCGTGATCCTTGCCGGAACCGCCCTCATCCTCGGGAGCCCTTATCGACGTGAGCGTGTGTTTGCTTTCCTTAATCCCTGGAGCGATCAGTACGGTTCCGGTTTTCAGATGATCCAGTCGCTCGTCGCCTTCAACGAGGGCGGATGGTTTGGCCAAGGGCTGGGAGAGGGGCGACAAAAACTTTTCTACCTCCCCGAGGCCCGCACAGATTTTATTCTCTCCGTCGTTGGAGAAGAGCTTGGTCTCTTGGGTGTGCTCACCGTTATCCTTCTCTTCGTCATTTTTTGTTATCGCGGATTTCGCATCGCGCTCAATGCCCCCGATGCTTTTGGTCGTCTCATGACGTTTGGGTGCACGGTGCTCGTGGGCGTGCAGTCGCTCCTCAATATGGGTGTCGTGATGGGGTTGCTTCCGACCAAGGGGCTCACCCTTCCGTTCATGAGTTATGGCGGGTCGTCGCTCGCGATGTCGCTCGTTGCGGTGGGACTCATGCTCAACGTGTCATCCTATCGAAAGGGGTACGAATGAGGGTGCTCATCGCCGCCGGAGGAACGGGAGGGACATTGTATCCCGGCATTGCCCTTGCCCAGGGGATCGTGCGCCGCGCCCCTGATGCCGACGTCGTTTTTGTCGGTGCGGGGCGTCCCGTGGAAACGCTTGCCCTGCGAGGGACGCCGTGGAGGCTGGTGACGCTTGCGATGCCGAGGATCAAAGGCCAGTCGTTGATCGTTCGACTGTGGACGATACTCCAGTTGCCGGTTGTCCTGATCCGCGCTCTCCTTCTCGTTCGGCGTCTTCGTCCGTCGTTGGTTCTAGGTATTGGTGGCTACGCCGCTGGGCCCGTTCCACTTGCCGCCGCATTGCAGGGGATTCCGATGGCCATTGTGGTCCCCGATGCCATTCCGGGATTGGCCAATCGATGGCTGGCCCGTTTTGCGCGACGTATCTTTTTGGGATTTCGCGAGGCCGCGTCCTTTTTTCCTGCGCATAAAGTAAGGGTCACCGGTAATCCCGTTCGGGAGGAAGTGTTAACTTGTAGTAACGGGCCGCTGCGAGCGAACCCGCAGCGAGTGACTCATTCTATAGTCACTCGCGAGGCGTTCCGAGCAGACAGGCCCGTCGCCAGCTTCACTGTTCTCTGTAGCGGGGGATCACAAGGGGCGCGTAGTCTCAATCGCGCCGTGGTCGAAGCCCTTCCTCACCTTCGAACGCTTGCGGGAAAGATCGTCTTCATCCATCAAGTGGGCGCGAAAGAAGACCTCAAGCGCATCGAGTCGGCGTATCGCGTCGCGGGCTTTGCGGCGGACGTCACACCGTTCATCGATCGTATGTGGGAAAGTTTGGCACGAGCGGATCTCGTGATCACACGCGCTGGAGCGTCGACGATTGCTGAACTCATGGCGTTGGCGAAACCCGCCATCCTCGTTCCCTACCCGTTTGCCGCCGATGACCATCAGCGTGCGAATGCTGAAGTGATCGCTCGCTTGGGGGGCGCGATCATGATTCTCGATCGAGATCTTTCAGGGGAACGATTGGCGAGCGAGATCATGCGCTTCGTGACGCATCCGGAACTTTTGGACAACATGCAGGTGGCGCTCAAAAAAGACGACGCGGCACAGGCGTCTGATCGTATTGTCGAGGAATGCTGGAAGATGATGAAAGCTGCGTAAAGGAGCTGTGGATGTTAAACAAGCATCACCACATTCATATGGTTGGCATCGGCGGCTCGGGGATGAGCGGAATTGCCGAAGTCCTGCTGACCCTCGGCCATCACGTTACCGGGTCTGACGCCAAGCTCACCACGGCGACGACGCGACTCAAGCGTCGTGGTGCTAAAATTTTCCGTGGTCATGCACGTGCCCATCTCAACGGAGCGGAGGTGGTGGTCGTCTCTTCGGCGATCAACGGGACGAATCCAGAAGTCGCCGCCGCGAAGGAACGTGGCATCCCGATCGTTCCGCGTGCCGAGATGCTTGCGGAACTGATGCGACTCAAACACGGTATTGCGGTTGCGGGGACGCACGGAAAAACGACGACGACGGCCATGATTGGCGCGATTTTGAGCGAGGCCGGTCTTGATCCGACCATCGTCATCGGCGGCCGCGTGAAGAGTCTGCGTGCCAACGCGCGTCTTGGAAAGGGCCAGTATTTGGTCGCCGAGACCGATGAATCGGATCGGTCATTTTTGTTGCTGAGTCCCGTGATCAGCGTTGTCACGAACATCGATCCCGAACATATGGAGTGCTACCGGGATTTTGCCGATCTGCAGCAGGCCTTTGTCGATTTTGCGAATAAGGTGCCATTCTATGGTGCGGTCATCGCATGCACCGATCATCCGGTCGTGCGCCGGCTCGCCAAACGCTTCACGCGTCGCGTGATCACCTATGGAACAAAACGTGCAGACTACGTCGCCTCACATATTCGTCAACAGGGTGCGATGCTCACGTTTGATGTCCTTCATCGCGGTGAAACGATGGGATCGATCGCGATGACGATGGTGGGAAAACACTACGCCCTCAACGCGCTTGCCGCCATTGCCGTGGCACGTGAAGTGGGGATCGCGTTTCCGGTGATTCGGCGCGCGCTCAAAAACTTCAAGGGCGTAGCACGCCGGTTCGAGATCCTTCGGAGCCACGATCCGATCGTGGTCGACGATTACGGTCATCATCCGGTGGAGATCGCAGCGACGATCAATGCCGCGCGTTCGGCATGGCCTTCGCTGCGACTCGTTGTCGTGATGCAACCGCATCGCTACACGAGATTGCGCGACCACTTTGATGCATTTGTGCGTTCCGTCCGCGGGGCCGATGTGATATGCATAACGAATGTTTACGCTGCGAGCGAGAAGCCGCTCGCGGGAACCACAGGAGAAAAACTATGGCAGCAGGTAAAGAAGACGTATCCCCGGAAACAACTTGTGTGGACGCCGACGGGAGCGGATGTGCTGGCGACGCTTCCACAACTCGTTTCGAAGGAGGACCTCGTCCTCTTTCTCGGAGCGGGCGACGTGACGGCGCTCGCTCGAACGTTTACGAAGGGATTGACCTCTCGCTCCTAACGCCTCGGCAACGAGCGCGGCTGGAGCGGGAACAGGAAGACTTTCATATGACGCGACTTCATCAGGAGAAGTTGAAAACGCTTGCGCGGACGGTGTTTGACGAACCGATGAGCCGACACACGACCTTGGGCGTTGGCGGTCCCGTCGATGCGTTGGTCGACGTGACGACGCGCGACGAATTGAAATCGGTCCTCGCCTGGTGTCAGGATGAAAACGTCCCCTTCTTTTTTCTGGGCGGGGGCAGTAATCTCCTCGTGCGCGATGGCGGTATTCGGGGAATCGCGATTCGCCTTGCTGGTGAGTTTGAAACGTTCTGCGTCGACCATGAAAGCGGGGACGATATTTTCGTGACGGCCGGAGCGGCCGTGTCGCTCACGAAACTTATTCGTTGGAGTCTCGACCAGGGCCTCACCGGGATCGAGACACTTGCTGGCATTCCCGGTTGCATCGGCGGAAATATTCGCATGAATGCCGGAACACACCTGGGTGCGATCGGTGATCGTGTCGAAGACGTGACCATCATGAATGCCCAGGGGCGAGAGATGACGATTCCGCATCGCGGCCTCGACTTTCAGTATCGCCGGGTGCGCCTCCCGCAGGCCGCGGCAATTCTTCGCGCGGTACTCAAACTTCAACGTGGCGATATGGAGAAGGCGCGTGCCACCTTCAAGGAACTCCTCGATCGGAGACGCACGACGCAGCCGGTTGCCACGCAGAACTGTGGTTGCGCCTTCAAGAATCCGGACAAGACGTCGGCGGGGAAGTTGATCGACGACGCGGGACTCAAGGGCGTGCGTGTCGGTGGCGCGCGCGTCTCGCCGCTCCATGCGAACTTTATTCTGAATGAAGGAAACGCGACGGCCCACGACGTGATCGTCTTGCTGAATCTCGTGCGGGAACGCGTGAAGGAAGAAAGTGGCGTGTTGTTGGAACATGAGGTGGTGATGGTGGGAGAAGAGAAAAAAAGAAGTGGAAAGGAAAAAAGATCGCGGTGCTGATGGGCGGACCTTCGAAGGAACGAGAGGTTTCGCTTCGCAGCGGTCGTGCGGTGCTCGCAGCACTCCAGCGTCGCGGATACGACGCAGTTGAAATCGATGCCGCCGCTGATCTCCCCGATCGGTTGCGGAGAGAAGGGATCGCGGCCGTCTTCATCGCCTTGCACGGAAAGCTTGGTGAAGATGGCTGTGTGCAGGGCATGCTCGAATGGCTGGGCATCCCGTACACCGGTGCCGGAGTTCTGGGATCGTCCGTCGGGATGGACAAAGTCGTGTGCAAACGAACCGCGCAGAGTCTCGGCATTCCCGTGGCGCCAGACGCCATTTTTATTGCGGGCAGGGATGACCCCACAACATTTGGAACAACACTCCCGATGTCGTTGCCCGTGATCGTGAAACCGTCGCGCGAAGGATCGACGATCAATGTCACGATCGTCCAGACCACGGCAGAACTTTCCGCAGCGATCCCACACGCCTGCGAATCCGATGGAACCGTCCTCGTCGAGAAATACGTGAAGGGCACAGAACTCACGGTGGGACTTCTGGAAGGGAAGGCCCTCCCCGTCGTGGAGATTGTGCCGAAAAGCGGATTTTACGACTATACCTCCAAGTATACGAAGGGGATGACGGAGTATATCGTCCCTGCGCGCATCGATGCGGAAACCACCAAGGCGTTGCGAGCTTGGAGCGAAAAGTTGGCAGAAATTGTTGGCGCCGTTGGTTTCGCGCGTGCTGATTATATGATGGAAAACCACGACGTGGTTTTTTTAGAGCTCAATACGATCCCCGGCATGACCGATCTCTCG
Organism: Deltaproteobacteria bacterium; assembly: GCA_016203825.1. Lineage (GTDB taxonomy): Bacteria > UBA10199 > UBA10199 > 2-02-FULL-44-16 > 2-02-FULL-44-16 > JACQMA01. The sequence continues at coordinate 10,942 of JACQMA010000202.1, forward strand.
CTCGTCCCGATGGCGGCACGCGCAGCGGGGATTGAGTTTGATGAGTTGTGTGAACGTATTTTGGAAGGAGCGTCGCTCAAGGCATGAGTGTTTTCTTGGAACGACAAAAGGTGCGCAAGCAGAAGGCGGTGATTCGCTCGATGCGGCGTTTGAAGCGCACCGTGACATCCTTTCTGATTGTGGGGAGCGGGTGCGCCCTTCTCTATGCGGCCTACCTCGTGATTTTTTCAAGCCCACTTTTTGCCGTGCGCGAGATCCTGGTTCGAGGGACGTGGAAGCACATCGATGCCGATGCGCTCGCAAAACTTTCCGGGGTCGAAGTCGGAACGAACCTCTTTGCCCTCGATGTGGAAACAGTTCAGCAACGTTTACATGAGAACGTATGGATTCGTCGAGCCGCCGTGCGTCGTCACCCACCCCACACGCTTTTGATTTTTGTCGAAGAATACGAGCCGGCAGCGATCGTGGCCGCCGACAAACTCTTCTTCATCGATGCCGAAGGCGTTGTCTTTAAACTAGTCGAAGCGGCCGATGAAAAAGGATATCCCGTGCTCACGGGAATGGCGGCAACCGATGATGAGCGACTCCGCCAGGCGCTCGAGATCGCAACGACCGCTGATCGCATGAGTCCGTTGGGGCACGCGGTCATCGCCGAGGTCAATTACCACGAGGTGCGCGGATATTCGCTCGTTATCGATACCGGATCGCCCATCGCGATTCTCGTCGGCAACAACGACATTGAAGAACGATTACGGAATCTCAAAATGGTTGAAGAAGATATTCGCAGTCGCGGAAGGATCTGGTACATTGTGGCCAACGATCCAGAGCGCATTGTGGTGAGGTATAAAGGATAGGACTCTTGAGAAAGGGGGAAAGTTATGGCGAAGAAGGATCATATCGTTGTTGGCCTCGACATTGGCACAACGAAAATCTGTGCGATTGTCGGGGAGGTGACCGATGAGGGCATCGGCATCGTCGGCATCGGATCCCACCCATCGAAGGGACTTCGTAAGGGAGTGGTGATCAACATCGAGAGCACCGTTTCGTCGATCAAGAAGGCGGTCGAAGAGGCGGAGCTAATGGCAGGCTGCGAGATTACCTCGGTGTACGCCGGTATCGCCGGCGGTCACATCAAGGGGATCAACAGCCACGGCATTGTTGCCATCAAGGAGAAAGAGGTCACGGCGGCCGATGTTGACCGCGTGATCGACGCCGCGCAGGCCGTCTCGATCCCGCTCGATCGCGAGGTGATTCACGTCATCCCCCAGCAGTTCATCGTCGACGATCAAGATGGCGTGCGCGATCCGGTCGGCATGAGTGGTGTGCGCCTCGAAACCAAAGTCCACATCGTGACGGGGGCTGTCACCTCAGCCCAAAACATTATCAAATGTTGCAACCGTGCCGGTTTGAACGTGAACGACATCATCTTGCAGCAATTTGCGAGTGCCGATGCCGTGCTCTCCGGCGATGAACGCGAACTCGGTGTAGCACTCGTCGACATCGGTGGCGGAACGACCGACATCGCCGTCTTTTCCGGTGGCAGCATCGTGCACACGGCCGTCCTCACCGTTGGGGGCAATCACCTGACGAACGACATCGCGGTGGGACTCCGAACGCCCGCGCACGAAGCCGAGAAGATCAAACAAAAATATGGTTGCTGCATGGTGGGGCTCGTGCACAAGGACGAGACGATCGAAGTCCCGTCCGTGGGGGGGCGCAACCCCCGCGTTCTCTCGCGACAGATTCTTGCCGAAATTGCCGAGCCACGCATGGAAGAAATTTTTACCCTCGTGCAGCAAGAGATCGTTCGTGCCGGGTGCGAAGACATGATGGCGGCGGGCCTCGTCATTACCGGTGGAACCTCCATTATGGAAGGGGCGAGCGAGCTTGCCGAGCAGGTCTTCAATCTTCCCGTACGACGCGGCTCTCCGATGGCGATTGGTGGCCTCGTCGATGTGGTGCGCAGTCCCATGTATGCGACCGGCGTTGGCTTGGTTCGTGTCGGGGCATCGGGTGTGAACGATCAACGTCGTTTCAAATCGCGCGATCGCAACACCTACTCCAAGGTCAGGGAGAGGATGAAGGAGTGGCTCGGAGAAATATTTTAACAGTCGTTAACCTACAAGGAGGGTGCCATGTTTGAACTTGTTGAGAGTGTTGGGCAGAGTGCCAGAATCAAGGTGATTGGCGTTGGTGGTGGTGGTGGCAATGCGGTGAACACGATGTTGGAGTTGGGACTGGATGGTGTCGATTTCGTCGCCGCCAATACCGACCTTCAAGCACTGCATGTCAGTCGTGTGACCGATAAAATTCAACTGGGCCGCGAACTGACCAAGGGGTTGGGAGCTGGCGCTAATCCCGATGTGGGTCGCAATGCCGCCCTCGAAGATCAGCGCGCGATTGTCGAACACTTCGAAGGTGCCGACATGGTTTTCATCACCGCGGGCATGGGTGGTGGGACCGGGACGGGGGGCGCACCCGTGATTGCGAAACTTGCCAAAGAAGTCGGCGCACTGACCGTCGGTGTGGTGACGAAACCGTTCGCGTTTGAAGGTCGTCAGCGCATGTTGCAGGCCGAGCGCGGCATCAACGAGCTTCGCGAAGTCGTCGACACATTGATCACGATTCCGAACGAAAAACTTCTGCACCTTGTCGCGCGCGATGTCACGATGATCGATGCGTTCAAGCAGGCCGACCGCGTCCTCTACCAGGCGGTCAAGGGGATCTCCGATTTGATTACCGTCCACGGACTCATCAATCTTGATTTTGCCGATGTGCGTACGATCATGAACGAGATGGGCATGGCCCTCATGGGCAGCGGAACGTCCGCAGGCGAAGGGCGTGCCATCGAAGCTGCGACGCAGGCGATCTCGTCGCCGCTCCTCGAAGATGTGTCGATCAAGGGTGCCACGGGCGTGCTCATCAATATCACGGGTGGTTCCGATATGACGCTCCACGAGATCAGCGAGGCGTCGAAAATCATCCAAGAAGAAGCGCACGAAGATGCGAACATCCTCTTTGGTGCGGTCATCGACGAGAGCCTGAAAGGGAGCATGCGAGTCACGGTCATTGCCACGGGCTTCAATAAGCCTCTGCAACGGATGGTGCGTCAGCCCCAACCGACAACGACACCGTCCCAGCCGACGACGTACAGTCCGACGATGGAGGTTGGTGTCATGACACCACCGAGGACCCAACGGCCGACGATGGAGCCGCGCACGATGAACTCCCCGACGGGTGCGAGTTACGCGTTTCCTTCGGGGGCGATGCGCAATGTTCCGCCACCACGTCCGACGATCGAAACCGAGATTCCGGGTTCGCGGAGCAGCATGGAGAGTGGGTTGCTCAAAGATCTTCCGAAGGAAGTGGGGATTCTGGAATTCCAGAACGATCAGTACGACATCCCCACGTTTCTCCGGAAACAAGCGGATTGAGAGATCCCTTTATCGCCTTGCGCGAGGTGAGGCAAATGCCGGGTTTCCCTTTTGGGTGGGAATCTCGAAATTAATAATGACCCTTGGGTCTTTGGAGTTGACGTCGTCAGGATTCCATTCCACACGCACCTGAGGTCGGATTGTACCGCGAAATTGGTAAAGATCGCGAAGCAACCACTCGACACTTCTCAAGATGGGTTCTAAAATCTGATTTTGATCCCCCTGGAGTTTAGCAATCCCCGCAGCTGACCAAGGTTGATCACTGCTAATCTGATCATCAATTGTAGAGATCTTACCGTCTTGGCCAGGAAGCAGAACATCACGCTGGAGAAAAAGAGAGAGTGAATACATTATGCCATATCCCGATTTCCTCTCCATGCCCCCAGTGCTTGAAAGTTGTGCGTCAACAACGGAAATTATTCCCAAATCCTGATCATCGAGTGTTGAGCGAGTATATAGATAATGCCCAACAGCGTTCATATCGACCACATAAACCTCAAGTGATTCTTGCTGCCGATCTGTAAGTTCACCCTCGCGGTTGATCTTGTGAGCAAAGGCTGGGTCGTCGATAAGCCGAGCATCGCGGTCGCCTTCCAGTTGATCGAGAAGACGATGAAAAGCAAAACCAAACCCTCGACCATCGATCCGGCGTTCATAAAGAACCTTCGTTGTTGAATCCCAGACCCGAAGCATCTGACCTCTTTCGAAATTCCAACCAACATTCGCTTTGTACCTCGAACCATGCTCAAGTTCGACGTTGACCTGATTGGCAACCAACGTGACACCGGTTGTACCGAGTTCTTCAAGGCGTTGTTGTACAGTTCTTTGACTGCGAGCATCATAGGCATTCTGTGGTTCGGTCATCATAAGGTTGGTCGCCGTTAGACCCCAATTTTCTTCGGCGGCTCCCTTCGCTTTGGTGCGAGACCGCTCAACAGCTGCTCTCAAATCGTTGACGGACTGCTCCACAGCCTGCGGATTACGGCCACCCGACCATGAGCATCCCCCTCTGGAAAACTCTTTTTGCTCCTTTTCCAAAATATGCGGGAGGTCCCTGTCATAAACACGATCACTTTGGAGGCGGAGGTCGTCGGCGAGTGCCACTTGAGTCATATTTGGTACGCGTCGGTCAACAAGAGGTCGTGTGACATCAGGGCGCAGGGATTTGGTGATGACACATTGAAATTGATCATCTGCCGGTGTCCCCTTGAGAACAAAGGTCGATTGTGCATGGTCAGGACAACGAACTTCATCTGCCCGACTACCGCACTCTGTCTGGCGAGGTTGGTCACTTGCCTCGTTCTCAGGCCAAATATCGCGACACACCAATTCTCCATCAGAAAACCTTTGAACCCGCTCACCTTTCCCGGCGCTCCACATAGTTCCTCCTTGCCTTTTAGTTATCGTCAAAACAAACTTTTTGTTGCGTGCTTTTTTTGTATTTGTGCCTGCAACGCTTAAATGTCCGCTTTATTCCCACGCTAAAATGTCCTCCCCTGATGGTAACTTCTTGAGATCCTTTGGTTTATACGGGAAGCAGGTAATTTCCCGTTGGTGGTAAAAAATCTTGAGTTGGGAAGCAAGGGTAATGCGGATATCGACTCAAACGCATCGGGATCATCTTCGTCGTCGAGTGGAGATGGCAGGCGAAGGTATCCATTCGTGCGGCATTACCGTAATTTCACCTAGACACCCTCGGGGAGCATGGAGTATAAAGTGGGTATGCGACCAGCGGCGTTCATCGTCACGGGGTTGGTGGCGGCCCTCGTGATGTCGAGTTGTTCCACATGGCAGGAGCGCCAGTTTGGTCGCGTTGATCGTCGACCGACTGTTTCGCCATCCCGCGAACATCGACTTCCAAAAGCTCCCAAGTCGATCTACGGGGAGATCCCCGTCGAGATGAATGAGCGGGTGATCGCCTGGCTTGACTACTTCCAGGGCCCGTCGCGCGAGCGTTTTCAGCGTTACTTGATCCGCGGCGAACGTTTTCAGCCGATAATGGAAGACATCCTGGTCAAGGAAGAGGGGATGCCGCCAGAATTGGTGTACATCGCCTTGATCGAGAGCGGATTCAACACCCACGCCCGATCGCGTGCCAAAGCCGTGGGCCCGTGGCAGTTTATTCGTTCAACAGGAAAACACTATGGCCTCCGGATCGATTCCCAAGTCGATGAACGACGCGATCCGATCAAGTCGACCAAGGCCGCGGCTCACTATTTTCGCGATTTGAAAACCGAGTTCGGTGACTGGTACCTTGCGATGGCGGCGTACAATGCGGGAGAAGGAAAAGTTCGGCGTGCGGTGAGGGCGTCGGGTTCGCGTGATTTTTGGAAGATTGCCAATCATGGCCGCCTTCTGCGTCCCGAGACGCGTGATTACGTCCCCAAATATCTTGCGGCTCGGATCCTCGCGAGCGACCCCAAGCGTTTTGGTTTTGTGAGGGTGGGTGCGGAGCCATGGCAATTCGAAACGACCGTTTTGGAAACGCCGACCGATTTGAAAGTCCTCGCCCGTTGCGCCGGTGTGGCCGAAGAAGAGATGCGTGATCTCAATCCAGAGGTCGTGGGACATGCGACCCCGCGGAATTATACGCTGCGTCTCCCCGTCGGTACGACTGACGCCTTTCGTGTGGCGTTAGCGAGTATCCCGGTGGAACAACGAACCAGTGTCGTTGCCGCGGCCGGTCATACATATCGTGTGCGACGTGGAGATACGCTGGGTCGTATTGCCCGCCGTCACCGTGTTTCCGTCCCGGATCTTGCCTCCGCGAACAACCTCGCCATCAACGATCACATCTACAGTGGCATGCGCCTTGTGATTCCTGGTCGTGAGGGGGGAGTAACAGTGGCAGCCAAAGACGAACCACCACCGAACGGGGTCAAGCAGATCCACGTCCTCCGGCCGGGTGAGACGATTGGTGTTGTGGCCAGTCAGTATGGCGTTCCCACGCGAAAGCTCATGGCGTGGAATCGAATCAGTAATCCCCGACGCGTTCCGGCAGGCATGAAGCTCAAGGTCTACACTTCTGAAAAGAAGGTCGCAGCAGCGACTCCCTCTGCTCCAATACGAGTCGCCGCCAATGACGCGACGCCGACCGATACGACATCATCGAGTGCCGTTTCCTATCGTGTTCGCCGCGGTGATTCCCTCTGGAAGATTGCCAAGCGCCACGGCGTCTCGATCGCCGAACTTCAAGAGTGGAATGGTCTCGTCAATGCGTCGGCGGTGAAGGCCGGCGATCGGTTGACCATTCGAACCGTCCGCGAATAGTGGTGCCCGCTTTTCTCCCTGCCCTTGTGATCGTGTTTGGACTCCAGGAACTTCGCGTCTTTTTCCCGAGTCTCGCGTGGTACCTCAAAGACACCGTCGGCCTTTCGTCGCTTCAACTTGCTCCTATTGCGTTTGGGACGGTGGCGACGGTTTTTCTCGTTCCCCTTTTCGCGCGTCGCTATGGATGGCATCGCCTCTGGCAGGGTGCGGCCGTTGGACTCGCGGTGGTGCGTGTCGCGGAACAAATGGTCACGATCCCCGCCGCCGACTTTGTGCTGAGTGCGACGGGCGTTGTCCTTTTCCTCACGGCATGCGCGGCATTTCTTTCGTTGAGGTTGCGGGGAAGGGTACTTTCCTTCTTCCTTGGCTGTACACTCGACACCGCCATTCGCGGATTCGCCGGAACGTTGGATTTGAGTTGGTACGATACCTGGTGGGCAATCATTGCAGTTTTCGTACTAGCTGCGGCGGTCGTTGCTGTCATTGCGAGGAGCGAAGCGACGCGGCAATCTCCTGCTACACATGATGCCGGGAGATCGCCACGCCCCTCCGGGGCTCGCGATGACATCGCGGTCCTCGCTATCGGTCCCTTCCTCTTTCTCCAAATGCTCATCTTCCAAAATTTTGGCTGGATTGCGGAAACCTTTCATCTCACGCCAAGCGGGTCATTTTTTGCGATCATGGTGGGGAATGCGGCGGTCATTGCACTTACTTCTTTCTGTGGGACGCCGCTGCGAGAATTCCTCGAGCACCGCAGTCATGCCGCTGCCGAAGGCACGAGCCCGCCCGGAGTCGAAGCGACGGGCGAGGCTCAAGG
>JACQMA010000203.1 GCA_016203825.1 Deltaproteobacteria bacterium
GATCTCGGGATCGTTTCTCTTTCAGTTGGCGTTGGTGATCTACTTAACCCTTGGTGGCCATCGCACCTTTTTGGATTCGTTCACGGGGAGTTTTGTGACCCTTCCCGTTTTGGCCTTTCCTGAAGCAGGGCCCGGCATGATGCCGCTGATGGACCTGTTCATCAAAACCACGGGCGAGGTCCTCTACATCTCGATTCAAATTGCGGCCCCCATCATTATTGCGATCTTTGTCGCCGATATCATCTTGGGGATCGCCAACCGCGTTGCCCCGCAAATCAATGTGTGGGAGTTGGGGTTCAATGTGAAGGGCTACGTCGGTATTCTTCTTCTCTTTGTGGCGATCACGGTCATCAGCGATCAAATGGAGTATTACCTCACGAAGGCCGATACCTATACCGATGAGGTCATCCTCGATTTGAAGGGTCAACCCCCAACACCCCCGGCCCCGATCCCGATCCCAGAAGAGGGTCAGCACCAGCCAGAGGCAGGCCCCCCGCCGGTGGTGACTCCACCCCCCTAAACCGCACCCGAATCCTTTATAACCTCTTGATATCATTGCTAATGTCATTGGCATCTGGGTTGCATTAGAGATAATCCGAACAGGAGGAATAATGGCTACCACAATTGAACAGGTCCGCCGTCAGATTCAAGAATACATGCGTGACGGCAGAGTTGACGATGCTGAGTACAATGCTCTTTTGGCGTCTAGTCCTGACGGTAATGTGGATCTGGGCGATGGAAGAATCGTTGCCCTGGGAACAGTTCTTAACCCGATCAGAGGCATGATCCAGGCCGGTACGCCTGTAGATCCGCTTGGTGGTGCTCGTGCACAACTGGACGGTCTTGTTCCTCAAATCGAACCCCTTGTTGCGGAAATAGGTCGTTTGGAAGGAACACTTCAGGGGCTTGAGGCTCAAATTCAGGCAGAGAGAGATGCGACAAGAAAAAATGCACTCTGGACCGAGAAGAAAAATGCATTGGGGCAAAAGGAAGCCCTGCAATCACAACTCCAAATAATCATGCGACAGGCATCGGCTGCAGCGGGAGCCATGCCCGAGCCCGTTGAACTGAGTGCTGAGTGGTATCGCGCTGCCGGTCTTCCTCGCCCTTCCGATGGTTCATCCAACATCACATTGCAAATGAAAGCGATGACGGGTGGTAATGGTGCGGGACAGGGTACGCAAGCGAGGGCGCAAGGCGGCATGACGTTCACGGCCCCGGCATTGAGTTCCGCGCAGACGGCAGGTCCTCTTTTCTCCACCGATACCTTCATGAAGGCGAACATGATGGATGATTTTGTCCTGAACTCATTCGACGACGTCATGAAGAATCAGAATCGCGGCAAGCAGCTCATGATGCTCTTCTACTATTTCGCCAAACGTGCCGAATCGGGCGATATGGGACAGATGTACCAGTTTATGAAATTCATCACCTACATCATCTCCAAGGACAAGGCGAAGCAGCAGATCGACATGGGTCGCAAACTCATTGAACTCCAGGATGAATCGCGAAGGGTGACGGATACGTTGCTCAATCAAAAAACAGACGCCAATGACCCGAACTCCAATAACGAGTTCATGAAAACGATGACGTGGTCCAAGAGTCAGTCGGATGCGATCGCGACGTCACAAAAACTCATCGCGCAGATGATGGAAGAAATGGCGCAGGTGGTGGAGACCTTAACGAACGTGACGAAGTCGGCGCTCGATTCACACAAGAAAATCCAGAGCGTCACCTCTTCACCGCGGTAAGGGTGGTTCAAAGTTGAAAAATACAAGGGGGAGGTCCGAGAGGGCCCTCCCCCTTTTTTTCGGTCGCGGCTTCAAGGGAGATGTGATATCATATGGAAACTTTTGGACATTTTTGGCATACTGACGGTGCACCGCAAGGAGCAGGCGTGATGGCCGAAAAGAAAAAGAAGAAGATCGAGTACCCCATAGGACTCACCGATATCCCCGCGGATGAGGCCAAGAACCAGATGGACGAGTTTTTTTCCCACCTCGAAAAAGAATACAAAGACGTCCCCGAAGAAGAGCTCAAGCGCGGTGCCAGGAAGATTCAGGATTACCTCGAGGGAAAAATTGGTTGGGCCGAACTCTTCAACTTTAAACCCGAAATGCTTTTTCACATGGCGGAGTTTGGCTACACGCAATTTCAAGTAGGCCGGTATGAAGACGCCGAACGTATTTTCAAAGTCCTCACGGTTCTCGACTGGAACAATCACTATTACCATTCGATGATGGGTTCGATCCTCCAGCGCCAGAAACGTTATGGCGAAGCGATTGCCGAATACAGCCAGGCCATCGAGCTCTATAAAGAGGACATGGTGAGCCTTACGCATCGCGGCGAGATCTATTTACAACACGGTCTCGTCAAGGAAGCGAAGGTTGATTTAGAGCGAGCGGTGAAACTCGATCCTGCCGGTGACAACCGTTGGGCGAACCGCGCCCGCATGCTCTTGGCGCAATGGGGGAAACAACAGAAGGAAAAGGTGGAGTCATAATCTATGGCGATCGATCCCATCCGCGTTCAAACGCAAACGAAAGAAATGGGGAAAGAGCTCGATCGCTTGCAGGTGATCGATGCGCTTCGTCATGGCGATATCAATCAGGTTCTTCGTAATCTTCCGAATAACGTCAGTCGTGAGGATATTCTCACCTTTCTCCGTGATCAATGGCGGACTCTTATTTCTGAACACATTCAAGAGGGAGCGCCGTATGCCGCCTTTGGCGACAAAGAGGCTCCTTCTGAAGTGTCTCCTGGATTGTTTTCTCAACACGACAGCAATGCGGAACTTTCCCAAGAAGAACGCGCGATGGTCGTGGAATCATTCAGTCGGACGCTCGGAAAGGCGATGGTGGGGGGAAAGCAGGCTGCCCCCGATGCTGGTGATGGTGATGCAGCACCGACTCCCGAAGAACTTGCCAGCATGGCCGAGGGGACGTTGGAAGATTTTGACGCCTTCATGAATGAGGCGGGATGGGCGATCCTTGATGCCCAGATGATTGCCGATTATCAAAACAAAATGGGTGAGGTGCAACGCGATGTCCAACGGGTTATTGCCCTCGTAAAACAGGGGATCGTTGATCCTGAATATGTTCTCTTAGCACTCGCCAAAGTGAATCAGACAAAAAACGGGATCCTTTTTACCTGGCTCGGAAAAAAATCATTTATGGTGAATGAACATCTCTCTCAGGTTTCGCGTGATCTCCAAATGGCGGGTTCGACGGACTTTGCGGCCATGGAACGGGCGCGTGAACAATCACGAGCCGGTGCCCAGCAGTTGCAACTCCTCACGATGGACATGCAGAAGATCATGCAGGACATCTCCAGCGTTATGGAACAGGTGCACGGCATGATCGGAGATATCAACCGAACGCGGCGTGAAATTATCAGCCGCTTCCCAACGGCATAAGATGGAAGAGGCACTCCAAAAACGTACTCAAATTCTCGATCCAACGCCGGCGCGGCGCAAACACGTGATCGAACTGCTCTATCGTTTTCTCAACGACAAGGTGAGTCTCGCGGAACTGAAAGGCATGAAGAAGAGCGATCTCCTGCGACTTGCAGAAGCGGGGCATGTGAAGTTTCGCCATGGTCGCCTCGACGAGGCTGAAAAAATTTTTCAGGGCCTCATTGTCCTCGATCATCGCAACGCTTACTACCATGCCATGATGGGGGCGGTGCACCAAAAGAAGCAGCGTCCCGTTGAGGCCATCGCTGAATACTCCGTCGCCCTCAAGGTTCATCCCAAGGATGTTTCAACACTCGTCAATCGCGGCGAGATTTATTTGCGTCACAAGAACTACCGAAAAGCTGCCGAAGACTTTCGCTCTGCCATTTTGTACGATCCCACCGGCGCCAATCTCTGGGCCAACCGCGCCCGATCGCTCGTCATCGCGATCAAACGCTCCATGGAAGTCGACCGCACCCCCGCCCGCCGTCGTTAGTTTTATTCTTCCTTCGATGGTATTTCGTACTTCTTGAGTAAATTCCGTAAATGTTTTCGGTCGATTTTGGCTTCGCGTGCAGCCTTCGACAAGTTGTGGTTGTGCTCTTTCAGGAGTTCGACGAGGTATTCCTTTTCAAATGCCTCCACGACCTGTTGTTTGGCGTCCTTAAACGGAAGGTCAGTATCGATGTCCATGCGTTCGGTGCGCTCCTCGCCATGTTCCATCTCCGCAAAGATAAATTCGAGGTGCGAACGACCGATGCTGTCGCCCTCAACAAAAGAAACAGCGCGTTCAATCACATTGTGGAGTTCGCGGACGTTGCCGGGCCAGTTGTA
>JACQMA010000025.1 GCA_016203825.1 Deltaproteobacteria bacterium
GCGCTGTGTCTTCTGTGGCCTTTGTGTTGAGGCCTGTCCGTGTGATGCGATCCGCATGGATACGGGAAAGTTTGAAAACTCGACGTTTAATCGTTCCGACGCGATTTACGACAAAGAAAAACTCCTGAACAACCAAGCCCCGGGTCAGAGTCAATTGTCGGCAGGGTTGTATTAATGAATGAAAGATTACTACCAAATCTTAGGTCTTGCCCGAGGTGCGACGGACAAGGAGATTAAAGAAGCCTACCGTCGTCTCGCCAAAAAATATCATCCCGATGTGAACAAGGGCGAAAAAGCTGCCGAAGAAAAGTTTAAGGAAATTTCTGAGGCCTATAACGTCCTCTCCGATGCCAAACAGCGTCAACAATATGATATGTTTGGCGCCGGTCCGTTTGGAGGTGCGGGTGCTGGGCCAGGTGGGTTTGGTGGTGGGCGCGGATTTGATTTTCGTGGATTTCAAGGTGGTACCAATGCCGGGGATTTGGGCGATCTCTTCAACGAACTCTTCAATATGGGGGGCGTTCGTCGCGGTCCCGTTCATCAAGAATGGCGCGGCTATGGCGCGCAGACCGAAACCGTCAACGGGCAGGATACGTTCACCGATATTGAAATTCCCTTTCTCGATGCGATTGAAGGGACGGAGCGAACGCTTTCCATCAAACGTGGCGATGACGTCGAACGGATCACGGTCAAAATTCCTGCCGGGGTCGATAATGGGTCGAAAGTTCGTGTCGCGGGCAAGGGGCAACCGGGCTTCGGTGGAGGAAAACCGGGCGATCTTTTTTTGCATGTGCGCGTCACGCCGCATTCCCAGTTTTGGCGTGAAGACGCCGACATCTACACGGAAGTTCCCATCACGGTGTACGACGCGGTCCTCGGGGCGTCTGTTGCGGTTCCGACCCTCAAGGGAAGTGCGAATATGAAAATCCCAGCGGGGACATCTTCGGGGCAAAAGTTTCGTCTTGCGGGACTCGGTGCCCCCACCCTCGAGAAAAAGGGGAAACGGGGCGATCAGTATGCGATCATTCAAATTGTCCCCCCGAAGGGAATCAAGGCCGATCTCCGCAAGGCCTTCGAAGAAGTCGCGAGTCGCTACCCGTACCGCCCAACGGAGGAGTAATTTTACATTTTTTTGTTTCATTGACCTCCTTGTGGTGGACATGGCACAATAGCGCTGTCCTTTGA
>JACQMA010000207.1 GCA_016203825.1 Deltaproteobacteria bacterium
ATGATATCCTTCACCAGCTTGAACGATCGCTTACTCGCCACCACAATCAATGAATTCGTGCGCTCATCGGCAATAATCTGAGACACGTCTTCAATTTCTTCGGTGACCGACGCACTCTCTGCCCCTCGTCGTGCGCGTGCCGCTGGCTGAGCCCCCGCCTTTTCCTTTTGGAAGAGGGACAAAACCGTCTGCGCTATCTGTTTCGCATCGGCGTACTGAATGGGCACGATCTCAATCGTCTGTTGCGGTCCTTCTTGATCAAGCTCCTTCATGATCTTCATGAGCCGATCGATGTTCGTTCCTGAGTCCGTAATAATGAGTGTGTTGGTCGCGGGGTACGCAAACATATTGCCCGACTTGGAAATCAGCCCTTTGATCGCATTCGACATGTCGAGCGCACTGATATTCTCAAGCGTAATGAGTCGCGTGATATAGCTGTCGGTGTACGGCGTCGTATCAACGTGAATCGGGAGCGGATACGTGACCGCGTCCTTTTGCGCCACAATCTTGATGATCCCCGCCGGCCCGGTCACAACGGTGAAGCCGGCAACTTCCAACGCCGAGAGAAAGGCCTGATAGGCCTCCTCACGGGTCAGTTTCTTTTCCGAGAGGATCGTCACCTTGCCGCGCACTTTTTCGTCGATGATGAAGTTTTTTCCCGTGGCCTTGCTGATTTGTTTGATGACGTCCTTGATGTCCTGATCTTGGACATTCAGGTACACAAACTCCTCACCGCCAGGAGCAACTTCTGTTTTTTTCTCTCCTTCAGCTTTTCCTGATTCGGTTGCCGTCCCAGCAGCAGGCATGGTGACAGCCGTCGCGGGTGGTTCCGGGAGACGTACACTCCCCGTCGTCGCAGCGGGTGGCGGAGTCGATGGCGGCGCCTCATCGCCCGTCTGCCCGAAGGCAACGGTCGAGAGGAACAATACAATGAAAAAACTAACGTATCTCATATTCCATCGTGACCGGTTGCCCTTGCCGCACCAGATCCACCGCAAGCTGCTTCGCATCTTTGAGTTGACTAAAAATCGCAAACCCCTGCTTCACGTCGAGCTCCATGCCATTGATCCGTTCCAAGATATCTCCGCGCTGGATCCCCAATTTGGCAAAAATCGAGCCATTTTTCACGGACAAAATTTTCATCCCCGAGACCTTTCCGCCGGAAAAGTTCGGGACCG
>JACQMA010000223.1 GCA_016203825.1 Deltaproteobacteria bacterium
CCAGCGTTCGTTCTGAGCCAGAATCAAACTCTCCAGTTGAAACGAGTATTATACTTTTTATTTCCCACTTTGGTTGTCGATTGTCCGCTATTCAGTTTTCAAAGAGCAGTGGTTCGATAAACTCACCACAAGGCACAAAAAAATCAGATCAGCGCGCGCTTGAGCTTCGGCACGCCGATGCTCCAACTTCATTTTTCAGATATTCAAACCCTGCCTAAAGTGGACGGGCTTCTAGAGGAAAGGGCTTCGAGTGTCAACTCAAAATTCATCCTGAAAAATCAATGAGTTAGAATGGTGACAAACGTCCTTTTGCCGATTTTGAGAATATGTTCTCCTTGGGGAAGGGCCATTTCAGCGTCATCAATTTTTTCTTCACCAAGTTTCACACCACCCTGCACCACGAGACGACGAAATTCACTTTTACTTTTTGCAAGTCCCGCCTCCATCACGATGTCGACAAGTTTTTTTCCGTGCGCCGCACGAATCGTCGGCATCGCATCGGGTGTTCCCTTCTTCGAAAAGACACGCGCAAATTCTTCGATCGCATCGCGAGCTGCTTGCTCACCGTGAAAACGCGTCACGATTTCTGCGGCCAACATTTCTTTCGCTCGCTTCGGATGTTCCTTCCCCGCTTCGACCTGTGCACGCAATGCAGTGATATCCGCGAGCGAGCGCTCCGACAAAAGTTCATAATAGTTCCACATCAATGCATCGGAGATGGACATGAGTTTCCCAAACATGTCGCGTGGAGATTCGGTAATACCAATCGCATTACCGTAACTCTTGCTCATCTTCTGAACACCGTCGGTCCCCACGAGGAGCGGAAGGGTGAGCACTATTTGGGATTCTTGCCGGTCATCTTTTTGAAGTTCCCGACCAACGAGGAGATTAAAAATCTGATCTGTTCCCCCAAGTTCGACATCGGCCCTGAGCGCCACCGAATCATATCCCTGCAGTAAAGGATAGAGAAACTCGTGAATGGAAATCGGCGTACTGGATTGAAAGCGTTTTTTAAAATCATCGCGTTCAAGCATGCGAGCAACGGTATGACTCGCCGCGAGACGGATAAGATCCGATGCACTGAATTTCCCAAGCCATTCCGAATTGAACCGCACTTCGGTTTTTTTGCGATCAAGGATTTTAAAAACCTGATCGGTATAAGTCACCGCATTTTTCTGGATCTGATCGTCGGTAAGGCCAGGTCGTGTTTCATTGCGCCCGGACGGATCACCGATGCGTGCCGTGAAATCACCAATCAAAAAAATGACCTGATGGCCCAAGGTTTGAAACTGACGCAGCTTCTGCATCAACACCGTGTGACCAAGATGGAGATCGGGGGACGTCGGATCAAAACCCGCTTTAATGCGAAGTGGTTTCCCACGCTTGAGCTTCGCCATGAGCTCAACTTCGTTCACGAGCTCGACGGTCCCACGCTTGATCACCTCGAGCTGTTCTTGGAGTGGAGGAAATCCCATCAGTTCACCTCACCGGACCACGATGCCTTGATCCTTTGAATCGAGCGCGCCTTGCCCGTTCGTTCATCCATATCGATCAGCACCCCTTCGACGCGAACACCCGAACTCGCAACTTCAAATTTTTTCTTATCGCCCGTCAAAAATCGGTGAATCGCGATATCTTTGTCAAGCCCGACCACAGACGCATGCGGGCCAGTCATGCCGAGATCAGAAATGTACGCTGTCCCGCCGGGGAGAATTTCTTCGTCGGCCGTTTGAACATGCGTATGCGTCCCCACAACGGCGGCGACACGTCCATCGACATACCAGGCAAAACACCGCTTCTCACTCGTTGCCTCCGCGTGAAAGTCTATGAGGATCACATCGGCTTCTTTCTGAATGATCGGAAGGACCGCATCGATCGCAGTAAACGGGCTTTGAACGTCGCCGCCCTTTCCTTCCATGAAGACCTGACCCTGCATCGAAACGACCGCAACGCGACAGAGACCCTTGAGCGTCCACGCATACCATCCGCGACCGGGGATGGTCCCGACAAGGTTCAGCGGACGTAAAATCGGATGCGATTCCAGAAGCGAGAGAATCGTCTTGTCTTCCAGGGTATGATTGCCGGCGGTGAGCACGTGGACCGGACTCTCGAGAATTTCTTTGGCGACATTGGCCGTGAGGCCACGACCACCGGCAGCATTTTCGGCATTGGCGACAACGGCATCAACGCGATGCTCAGCGATGATTCTGGGAAGGAGGTCGCGAAACGCCGTTCGCCCGGGACGACCGAAAATATCACCTATCGCTAAAATTCTCATAAACTACTTCGCATATTCGACCGCACGCATCTCGCGGACGACCGTTACCTTGATCTGTCCCGGATAGGTCATCTCCGTTTCAATTTTCTTCGCGATGTCCTTTGCGAGGACCACAGCCTCGGCATCATTCACCTTATCGTTGGCGACGAGGATGCGAACCTCTCGACCCGCTTGAATGGCGTACGATTTATCGACGCCTTGAAATGATGTCGAAATGCGTTCGAGATCTTCAAGGCGCTTCACGTAGGCTTCGAGGACTTCGCGTCGTGCACCCGGCCGCGCTCCGGACAACGCATCAGCAGCATCCACAATGAAATCAAGCGCCGTCTCCTGAGGAATATCCTCATGGTGCGATCCGATAGCGTGACAAATATCAGGCTCCTCGCGATATTTTTTCGCATACTCCATGCCGATCAAGGCGTGACTTCCCTCGATCTCGTGCGTGAGTGCCTTACCGACATCGTGCAAGAGGGCCGCGCGTTTCGCCTTCCGCTGATCGATACCCAACTCAGCTGCCAGCATTCCGGCAACGTAGGCAACTTCAACGGAGTGATCGAGGATGTTCTGCGCAAAACTGTAACGATACTTAAGCGTCCCCACAAGCTTCACGAGTTCTGGATGCATATTGGTGATATTGAGGTCGAGGCACACTTTCTCTCCCGCTTGTTTGATGGACGCCTCCACTTCCTTCGTGGCCTTGGCGACCATCTCTTCGATCCGCGTCGGATGGATGCGACCATCGGCAATGAGGGCTTCGAGGGCTCGGCGCGCAATTTCACGTCGCACAGGATTAAAACCGGAAAGAATGACGGCCTCGGGGGTGTCGTCGATGACAAAATCAATTCCGGTCGCTGCTTCGAGGGCCCTGATGTTGCGGCCTTCACGACCGATGATGCGACCCTTCATCTCGTCACCGGGAAGCTGGACGACCGAGACTGCGCGTTCACTGGGATAATCGGACGCAAGGCGCTCGACGGCGATCGAAATAATTTTCTGCGCCTTCTTTTCGGAATCTTCTTTGAGCTGCTCTTCAATGCGCAAAATATCGCGAGCGGCGTCACGCTTGGCTTCATCGACGAGCGACTCGCGCAATTCCCGCTTGGCATCCTCAGCGGAGAGGCCTGCCACTCGTTCCAACTGTTTTCGAATCTGGGACAACTGTTCCTGATGTTGCTTCTCTAACTCCTCATTCTTTTTCGTCTGCTCGACGAGCTTTTGTTCACGTCCATGGAGGTCTTCGTCTCGCTTATCGAGCTGACTTGATCGTCGCTCAAGATTTTCCTCTCGCTGAAGCAAACGGTTTTCAATGGTCTGGACTTCACGTCGTTTGTCCTGAATTTCGCGATCGAGTTCCTCGCGCGCCTTGAGTCCGCGTGCCTTGATTTCGAGTTCGGTTTCTTTCGTGAGCGTTGTCGCACGCTGCTCGGCTTCACGAACAATGTCGGTGGCACGTTGCTCACTCTCGACGAGCTTCTGTTTCCCAAACCCTCGACGAAGGATGAAACCAACGGCAAAACCAGAGCCCACCGCACCGGCAAGGATCGCCACCAAGAGCCATGTTGATAAAACCACAGACGTACCCTCCTCTCCCAAAAAACTCGTTATGGGGATACGATACGGAAAAAAGAAGAAAACTGATTACGCGAGACAGACGACGGTCAGACGTCCTTCGTGAACCAAGAAGAACGTTCGCTCATCCAATCCTTCATGATGAATCATTGGGGTGCTATCATTATATGTCGTCATGATTCTCTGTCGTCTCACGATCTCTTCCTTTTTTCACACCATCCCATCGAGAACAACATGGACCCTAGTCTACCTCCCAAATGAAGACAAGGAGATCCTTCGCAGATCAAAAAAATCCCCCCAAAAAGCCGTGTGGTGCTACCATTTTAAGAACCCGACGTCAGTCAGGTGGGTGACCATATCGCTGCTTTAGGCTTCCCTTCGAGAAACTCTCAGGGCATGCACACCGCAAGCGAGGGACAGTCCCCAAAATGGTGCTGTAGGTTCTTCAATGAAGCGCACCCTCACGCACCCCCCAGGGGGAAACTTGTCATCACAACTGCACGTCAATGAGCTCTACTAAATCCTGAACTTTCTGCTCTAACGCCTTGTTTTTCTGTTCTTTTCTATCACGTATTCTCAGATACTCATCGGTGATGTTCATCGCTGCCAGGATCGCGACGTTGAGCGATGACACCGACTTGGTACTCTGCTGAACTTCCTTCATTTTTTGATCGACGAACTCGGCAACCTTGCTGATGTAGGTGTCGCTGTTTTCGCTCTTCACCTGCAGCTTTTGACCCATAATGCTCACTTCGATGGCTTTTTTCACAGGTATCACTCCTTGCGACCCGATGGCCGCTGATCTCGTCTTGATGATAAAGAAGCGGCCCCGTTCAAGTCAAGGGAATAGGCGTAAAGCGAATTTCTCGCGCCGGGACATCGACCGCTTCGACCACGATCTTCATCCGATCGCCAATGCGGTATTTTCCGCCCTTGCGGCTCACCAAGGCCATTTCTTTTTCTTCGAAGCGAAATCGCCCAGGGGTGAGCGATTCGATCGAGATCAATCCTTCCACAAAATATTCGATCAGCTCGACGAACATACCAAACTTGGTCACATGCGAGACGACCCCTTCAAATTGTTCTCCGACTCGATCGTGCATAAACCGCG
Organism: Deltaproteobacteria bacterium; assembly: GCA_016203825.1. Lineage (GTDB taxonomy): Bacteria > UBA10199 > UBA10199 > 2-02-FULL-44-16 > 2-02-FULL-44-16 > JACQMA01. Next base: position 4,959 of record JACQMA010000223.1, read on the forward strand.
CTGCAAAGAGCTTCGCCATTTCGCGCTCGGCATCCATCGCCTTGCGTTCGCGCGCCGACGTGTGCTTCGCAACATCGATGAGGGACATCTTGCTCCCCTCCCTGTTGTTGGCGAGGGCACGCTTCAAGAGACGATGAATGACCAAATCCGGATACCGGCGAATCGGTGAGGTAAAATGGCAGTAGCAGCGTGAGGCGAGGCCATAGTGACCAACGTTGTCGGTGCTGTAGACCGCCTTGGCCATCGAACGCAGCAACTGGTGATTGATGAGCCGCTCCGCCGGATCACCGTGAATCGCCTTCACAATCTCCTGCAGACGCTTCGGTGGGGCATTCGACGGCAGACGCAAACGATGACCCAAATTATGAAGAAGCAGCGAGAACTCATGAAGGCGGGACGCATCGGGTTGATCGTGGATGCGGTACAGGCAACCGGTTTTCTTCGACGTCAAAAACTCGGCGACCGCTTCGTTGGCCGCAATCATAAAGTCTTCGATCATCATGTGGCCAACGTGACGCTCAGCCTTGATGATGTCTTCGGCTTTTCCCTGAAAATCGAGCACGATCTCCGGTTCGGGAAGGTCAAAGTCGATGGAACCCCGTGCCGTGCGACGGCGACGAAGTCGTTCGTAGCAACGGTGAAGGAGCGTCATGTCAACGCCATGTCCACGAAGCTCGTCTTTCAGTTTCTGATCCCCTTCCACCACGATCTGTTTCACCTCGGTGTAGGTCATACGGCGGCGACTACGAATGACGCTCGTGAAAAATTGTTGTCCGCGGATGGGGCCATCGGGTGGAATATCGAGCGACGCCGTCATCGTGAAACGATCCTCACCCGGGACGAGACTGCACAGGTCATTCGAAAGGGCCTCGGGGAGCATCGGGAGACAAAATCCGGGAAAGTACACCGACGTCCCGCGCGCGTAGGCCTCATGATCGAGCTTTGTCCCGGGGCGCACAAAATGAGAGACGTCGGCGATCGACACCCAGAGGCGCAGAACATCGCCCGGAAGTTCTTCCACCACGACGGCATCGTCAAAATCGCGCGCGGTTTCACCGTCGATCGTCACAAACGGAAGATGGGTCAGATCCTTGCGCCCCTGATACGCACTGCGATCAAGACGAATCTCGTCGGCCTCGTCGATGACCTGTTGGGGAAATTCGCGCGGGAGCTGATGACGAATAATAACCGCTGCAACTTCTGTTTCCATCTCACCGCGCTTGCCCAGGATATCAATGACCTCACCCTGGATCGGTTCGCCTTTCTCCGGGTACCGGAGAATACGAATGACGACGTTCTGACCGTGACGCGCACGGCCGAGTTTATCGCTCGCAACCAAGATCCGATGTCGAACACGTTGATCATCGGCAATCACCTGAAAGTGTTTGCCCACTTGTTCCAAGCGACCCATGAGGAGCCGCGTGCCGCGTTCAACAATCTTGGTAATACGACCCTCAAAACCCTTTTCAGATTTGATAACAGAAACTTCAACCCGATCGCTATTCAAGGCATCACCGATAAAACGTGCGGGGATGAAAACATCTTCGTCGTTTTTCTTGTCCGCAACGACAAAACCATACCCATCGCGGTGAAGACTGAGGAGACCCGTGCGCTGGAGTGTTTTCATGAAGCCGATTGCTTTCCTCGACGTTGTTTCCAGGCAAGGCGTGCCGCGCGGCGCTCTTCCCCTTCTTCAAACCGCCGCTTTTCCTCGCGCGACTTCGGGAGGATGGGGGGAACGGAAATGGAACGACGTTGCTCATCGATCGCGACAAACGTGAGATAGGCCGAGACCGCATGGCGGTGCTCTCCCGTCAGCGGGTTTTCGGCATCGACGCGGACACCAATTTCCATTGAGGTCTTGTGCGTGTAATTGATCTGGGCCCTGACGATCACAATCTCGCCTAACTGAATCGGTGAAATAAAATGGACCGCATCCATGGACGCCGTGACACACGTCCGGCGTGCGTGTCGCGCGGCACAGGCGGCCGCAGCAAGGTCGATCCACTCCATCACGCGTCCCCCAAAAATCGTCCCCAAAGAATTAATATCCGGCGGCTGAACGATATGGGTAACTTCAACGTGGGAGTCTTTGACGGGTTTTCCTTGTGATTTTTGAACCATGAAATGAGCGTATTCTTTTCCCCATTAAAACGCAATGTCTTGGAACTCCTTGACAATTTTGAACAGTCTGACATGACGCCAGTCATGGCCGTGCCGGTTTCACAGATGTGGCGGGTGGCAAGTTACGTGCTGACGCAGAAGATCAAGCGCAACAAGCGCTATCCGCTCGTGCTGATGCTCGAGCCGCTCTTTCGCTGCAACCTTGAGTGCGCGGGCTGCGGCAAGATTCAGTATCCACCCGAAGTCTTGAAGAAACGTCTCTCGCCTGAAGAGTGTTTTCGTGCGGTCGATGAATGTGGCGCCCCCATGGTTTCGATCCCCGGCGGCGAGCCGCTTGTCCACCCCGAGATGGCCGAGATCGTCGAAGGACTCGTCGCGCGCAAGAAATACATTTACCTCTGCACCAACGCGATCCTCTTGAAGCGCAAGATCGATCTCTTCAAACCTTCAAAGTATCTGACGTTCAGCATCCATCTTGATGGCATCAAAGAAGATCATGATCATGCCGTCTGCCGCGAGGGTGTTTACGATCAAGCGGTCGAAGGAATCAAAGAAGCGGTCAAGCGTGGGTTTCGTGTCACGACGAACACCACCCTCTTCGAAGGCGCGAAACCTGAAAACGTTCGCAAGTTTTTTGATATCGCCACTGAACTCGGCGTTGAAGGCATGATGGTCTCGCCGGGGTACAGCTACGAGAAAGCCCCCGATCAACAACACTTCTTGAAACGAAGCCGCACGCATGAACTCTTCGGAAATATCTTGAGGAATGCAAAACGCAGTTGGAAATTCAACCAGTCTCCCCTCTTTTTGAAATTCTTGCAGGGCGAGGTGAACTATCAGTGCACGCCATGGGGCAATCCAACCTATAATATTTTCGGTTGGCAAAAACCCTGTTACCTCTTGCAGGAAGGCTACGCCAAGACCTTCAAAGAATTGATGGAGACAACGGAGTGGGATCACTACGGTACCGGCCGTCACGAAAAGTGCGCCGACTGTATGGTCCACTGCGGCTATGAAGCATCGGCCGTCGATGACACGTTCAGTTCCTTCCAGGGCCTCGCCCGCACGATCAAAGCAATGGCGTCGTAGGTCCCTTCTTCAAGTGGCAGCTTCCTTGCATTCTCTTTCTTCAGAATCAGCCTTTTTCTCGAGAGGGAAAAAGCTGTCTTCATTTTAACATACTGATTTTACTGGAGGTTTTGTGGATCGACTCGATACTGACCGTTCTCTCACCATCGCATTTTTGGGGTGTCTGGTCATCGCCTGCTCGTCGCCGGTGACCCAAAAGTCCCACATTCTCGATGCAAGGCTCGATGAGACCGAACATGTCGAGATCCTCAACCCCTCACCCTCGCTGACCACAGGAGTCCCCGTGGAAGAGCTGATTGACGACCATGAGGATGATGTGGTTGCGGCGGGAGGAGAGGACGTAGATGTTGAAGAGGATACCACAGCTTCATCTGACCCAGAAGTCCCTCGAAACGACTTCCGATGGCGACAGCGCGATCTTCGAGACACACTGACAACCGTCAACAGCGAAATAATACGCATTGCCAGCGACAATACCGATGCTGATACTGAAACACCCGTTGTTGCCCACGCAACGGTTGAGCCAAGAACAGCAACAGCACTCGATCGCGCTCGGGTAAGCGCTGTTCGAGTAACGATCCAGGTGGGAGTCCCTCGCGAGTCCGGAACAAATCAAACGGAACGACTTCGCATTGCCTTGTGTCCCGATGTCCCAGAAAATGGCGATTGGAGTTTTCACAACCTCACTGAGAAGTGCTTTATCTCGACCTTTGTGGAGGCAGCGTCTGCCTCCAATTGGGACGGTTCCATCGACCCCGATGCTGATTGGACTTGGTCATCGTACCGTACATTCGTTTTTCGTGATGAAGAGTGGGGCGTGCCCCTGTCATCTTTTTATCCCGATGATGGATTCTCTAACAGCATCAAACACTTTGCGATTCTTCCCGGTGACGACACTGATCCCTTGACCGACGGTATTTTTATCGCTGGTGTCGAGTTGAGCGTATGTTCAGGAAGTGATGAACGCTGCGAACTCCGATACCGGAACCCCTGCGTCCATCGGTGGGTCCAATGGCATGGCACGGTTATACCGGGGGCGTATCTTGCTCGGCAATTTCAATTTTCACCCCACAGCATTCATGGCGACGAGGCACGATGTGTGTATGTCCACACGTATAGCGGAGACGGCGGAACCGATGGCGGGAATATTTTTCTCCAAATTCCAACAACGGATCATTGGAAATCGGAGAGTGGTCCGCTTCCCGTTCATACCATGCAGTGGCTGACCCAACAGGGAACAAACGGGGGGGAGACACACTTTGTCCCCGAGAATGGTCACGAGGATTTCGATACCGACGATGATGTCCTGGAAGTCCTCTTGCAATTTGATGACTACGAAAACTTCGGTGACGATACTGATTCCAGTGCTGATGATACCCGCACGTTCTATGGTGCCACGCTTTATGACGCCTGTGCGACGTGCAACCGTTACCACTGGATGGGATACATCTCGCGTGACACCTACCGTTTACGCAATGGCTCTGATGACGCCTGGATTCCCTCTGCAATTTCTGTGTATGCTTTCAATCCCGGCGCGAGCAACTTTCTCATCGATGAACCGTATTGTTCGAGAGAGAGCGTCTCTTTTCATGAGCGGGGAGCAACCTCACCTGACGGCATCGATTTTGTGGGAGATATTACGCTCTCTTCTGATGCAAGTGAAGGGGTCGAAGTGTGGCCATCACGAGGTGAACCACGGAGCCTCGAAGAGACTCCATGCCCCGCATTTGCCGATATCCGGTTTGGAGAAGACTACCCCGATAACGGTATGATCAACGCTTTCTAAGGGATCCTCTTTTCTCAAACTTCCTGAAACGCCCCGATAAATGGCAGTGAGCGATAGAGACCTTCGGAGTCGAGGCCGTAGCCGACGACAAAACGCTGCGGACACTCGAAGGCGGTATAATCGACCAACCCCCGACTCTTGGCACCTGTTTCCTTAAAGAGAAGCGTCGCCACCTTGAGTGATCGCGGTTGTTTCGTTTTCAAGTGTGCCAAAAGATGTCGAAGTGTTCGTCCTGAATCGACGATGTCCTCCACAAGCAGCACGTCCTTTCCCTCAACCGGTTGGGTCATGTCGAATTCCATACGAACAATGCCGGTGCTTTGGTCGTGATCATAACTTGCCACTCGCAAAAAATCGCATGCGAGCGGAATGCCAATGTGCCGGACGAGGTCCGACATGAAAATAAAAGCTCCCTTGAGGACACCCACCACAACGAGATCACGACCGCGATACTGCGTTTCGATTTCACGCCCGAGCACCTGAAGGCGAGCGTTGATTTCGGCAGGACCAAAAAGAACTTCTACGCTTCGACCATCGACCTTCACCATTGCTCCAGGTTTGTACGCCATCATCCCGCTCCTATCCTTTGAGTTGTTGCGCCATGAGCGTCGCTGCAGCCTTCATGTCCGAGGCTTCAACGAGGGCGCGTCCCACGATCGCATGAAAATTGGGGCCGGCGGCATCTGCCGCCATGCGAATCTCGCCACCTTGCGCACCAAACCCCGGCGCATAGAACGTGGGAATTGTTCCGCCGCTCTCGAGCATGTGGCGAATCTTGCTGATCGCTTCAGGATTCGTCCCGGGAACGACGAAATCGGTCACTTTTTCGCGTGCCGCGGTGAGATACATTTCGATGACCGCTTCGTCTGCGATCCATCCGCCATCACCGCGCGTGTATCCTTTGTGCGTCATGAGTCCGCCGACAATCACGCCGAGTCCTTCGTCACGACATGCATTAATCCACGCGCGTTCCGTCTCGGGACCGGCCTGGGGAAAAAGAATGACGGCATCGATACCGGAGCGCTTGCACACACGCGCGAATCCCTTTCCCGTGTCGGGAATATCCGTTCCCGCCTTTTGATGATCGTAGATGAGCGGCTTCGTCGTATATTTGCGCGCAATTTCAACCGCACGCGGCAATCCCAAACTGAGTCCCAGCATGAAGCCGAGCTTGTAACCGCCAACACCATCGATATCTGCGGTCGCCTTGAGGAGCGCTTCATAAGTCGCTGCATCCACATCGCATGCGGGAATGAGACTGCGATCTTGTTTCATGATCATATGAGCCTCAGGGGTTTGACGCCATATTCGCGAAATTCTGCTTCGATGGCTTTGCCGATCGCTTCGCCCGACTTGAAACGCGCACATGCCGCCGGGAGAAAATCGGTCGCCTCGCTCATCGCAACATACTTCACTCCACGCGCCGCGAGTGCTTCTTCAACACTCTGACCGTCATCGCGTCGCTCCATGCGATTCGTAAGCCCTATCGCGGCGACAACCTTTACCTTTGCTTCAGCGAGTTTATCGAGTTCCGCAAGCAGCGACCCGCCTGTCGTGGTGACGTCCTCGATCACCACCACATTTCCGCGCGGCGCACCGACAAAATAGCGATCCGTCGGATCGCCGTGTTCTTTCGGTCTCGCCCGTCCCATCGGAAACGCATGACTCCCCTCCCCGAATCCCTTCTGATTTCGTGCCCACTTATAATTCACCACGAGTCCCAACTTGGTCGCCCCTTCGGGCACACCGTAAAAACAATCGGGAACAAGTTGCTGGTCGCCCACAAACGCAATGACAAAATCGGCGAGCTGATCGAGCAGAAAGACATCGCCTGCAACCTTTCGCCAGTTCACATACCAATGCGACGTCCGACCCGATTTGAGCGTCACCGGCTTTTCAAAAAAACCGACGACGCCATGGTCGAGAAGAAACTGCCTGAAGGTGTGATCATCGGGGCGACGCGACATGACCAAGGGGTATCCTACGAAGATTCAGATTTCCAGCACGAAATCTAGCTTCCTCTCCCCTCTGTTGGCAGATGAAAATCATAGAGCGCAGGGACGAGGCCGCCAGGCGGGTTACGACACCAAGGATCATACAGTCCCCCGTACATATAACCCTCACGATTGAACCGCAGCCACCGTGGAACTTCGATCGGCTCAGGAAATTGAATGCCTCCTTCGATGACATATCCCTCACCATTCCCGCCATCATCATCGAACGTCAGCACGGTATCGCCGTCTTCAAATGGCCCTTCCGCCTTCAAATATCCCCACTCAATGACCTCTTCATTTTGTCGAGGCGCACCTGGTTCAAACCGGTCACAACAGGCGTGACAAATCTGCTGTGTCGTCGATTCGGCACCGGGGTAGGGTTCACGATAAGCAATGGAAAAATGATATTGTCCAACGGGGGATTCGGGATTGTCCTCGTCAAAAGAAAGAAGTAATGGTGCACCATCCCTCTCATTCGTACTCATCTGAAGGGTCCCGCTCCCTCGTGTTTGTTCTTCGGTGATCCGCTCGACTGCACAGTCAACCCGCCTTCCCGGCGGGCCACCCTCGAAGTCGCCTCGCGCAATCTGCGTCCTTATCGTTCCCTCGCGAAAAGGGACCAGACCCACCAAGCGAAATGCGCGTCGGTTGGTCACCTCCAACGTGTTGGCCTGCACATCCCATGTCTTCACACTCAAAGGCTGCCACCATCCCTCCCAGGGATATTCCTTTAAACTCATATCGCTCGGCTCATCTAAAATTCCCGTCGCTTCAACAAAACTCTGATCGTAATTGCCATTGGGTTCGTTGCGCATTTCACGACGACGAATCTGAAAATGGAGTGGCCGCGAAAAGGTTGTACTCGTCAACGTAAGGCGAACCGTTTTTTCTGTCGTAGTGTCGGTATTGACGGCAACGAGGAGGACCATGTCGGGTTCACCGTTGGGCTCGGTAAATCGATGCGAAATCTCGCCCGATTCTGGGAAACGATCATGAAAAAGGAGGCGATACTGGGACCGATCGTTTTCCTCGATGCGAAATCCAAACAGGGAGCAGGCAACGGAACCGACGCATCCCTCTTGTGTGGCCTTGAGGACATTATTGACCATGTCCCCTGCCTCTGCGACGAAGAAGTGATACTGAATGGAAAAGGGATTCAGTTTCGCCGTCAGCGTGACTTCTTTGTTTTGGCCCATGACCGAAGAACCAGGACGGAGATCAGGGATCGGATGAGGATAACCGCCGAACTGTCCGGGGAGATAATGAGGGAGGTAATGTGGATTATAATCTTTCCAGCGCAGGATCCCCTCCTGGGCAGGATAGGGATCCTTGAGATTGAGGAGCGCCTCAGCAAAGGCAAGGAGTGTTTGTTCGGCACTCCCGGAGACATCGGCCAGTGTTTGCCTCAAACAATTTTCAAATCCATCTCCCCCCATGAAACTTCGCCCTCTCATGCAACCGATATTGTCCCTCACGGGCTTGGCCCTGTCAGATGAGGAAAAACCAAAAAAATCCCAGAGGAGCACAGCCCCGTACTGCTTCCGTATTGGAGAAGCTTCATGAAGTGGCGTCTCAAGAAAATTGGCAAATGAAGGATAATTGCTGTCGTTCACAGCAGAGGTAGAGTCGATCACAAAACCTTCGGCCCATGCTGCCTGCGCCTCGCGAAAGGAGTTCCCCCAATACGCTTCAACGTTCCAAGCAATGCTGTACTCGAGCCAGTGAAATAATTCGTGGTGAATGTAACTTTTGAGCATCACTTCTTCTCCAGGATAGGGAGCAAAAGGACCTCGGGCGTAGGGAATCGGCGTCAGGCGGCGAGGCCGCCGGGGAACAGGTGTTGTTGAAAAAGGATCGCTGAGAACAATGTAGCCTCCGCGAAGC
>JACQMA010000210.1 GCA_016203825.1 Deltaproteobacteria bacterium
ATCATTGACCGGCTCGATCGACCGGGAGGACAGTCGCAGGGGACGATTCACGTCCACTACTTGAAGTATGCCAATGCGGTCGATCTTGCGGCGACCCTTTCGTCCATTACCTCGGGACAGAAGGGAACGGCGCGCACACCCGCAACGGCGGCAACGGCCGGTGATGGAGCCAAAGAGGGGACCACGGTCTCAGCGACATCAGCGGTTGCCCGTTTGGAAGGTGGAATCACCATTGGGGCCGACAAAGAAACCAATGCGCTCATCATTACGGCGTCACCCAAAGACTATCAGGTCCTCGTCTCTGAATTGATTTCCAAACTCGATATTCCTCGAAACCAAGTCTACCTCGAATCGCTCATCATGGAACTCGCAATGGGCAAAACCTCGGATTATGGGCTTCGGGGGTATGGGGGTCTTGGGGCTGGTCCCGTGTTGGGATTTGGTCAGACCTTTTCGGCCGCGAGTCAGTTCACCAACTTTTTTACCGGTGACGGGGTTGTCGGAGGCGTGATCGGTCGTGACACGATCGACATCACGGTGCCAACGCTCACCGGTGGCACGATGAGTTCGCAGGACGTTTCCATTCCGGCGTTTGCGGGGTTCTTGAATCTCATTCAAACGTATACCGATGCGAATATCGTGTCGTCACCGAACCTTTTGACGCTGGATAATGAACAAGCCGAGATCAATGTGACGCAAAAAATTTACGCCAACAAGGTGACGCAGACGGCGCAAGGATTTCAGACGACGGAACCAACACCTTTGGAATCGGGACTCATCTTGAAGCTCACACCGCAAATCAGTGAAGGCGAAGCGGTGAGGTTGAAGATCGAACAGGAGCTTTCGAATTTCACGGGAGAACCAGGGCCGAGTGGGGCCGCACCGTCGACCAAGCGCAAGGTGTCGACGACGGTCATTACGAACGACGGCGAGACCGTGGTCCTCGGCGGACTCATGCAGGATAATGTGACGCACTCGAAGCACAAGATTCCGGTTTTGGGCGACATCCCGGTCCTGGGGCTGCTCTTTCGCACGTCGCAATCGCGGACGGCGAAGAGTAATCTTCTGATCTTCATTACGCCGCATATTATTCGAAGTCCCGGTGACTTTGATATCGTGATGAAGCGCAAGATCGAAGAGCGCAATCGTTTTATCGAAGACAATTATGGTTCCAAACAGCAGAAACAAATTCGCGATACACTCGCTGCCCATCGCGAAGACCTCTTGGCGTTTGTGCCGCAGGCGCAACCGACACCCGCACCCGTAACGCCCGCACCGCTGCCACCTCCCGCGCCGACCACGGCCCCTGCTGCACCACCACCCGCTGTCCAGCAACCGACGCGGCCGCAAGCGGCTCTACCGCCGCCGCCCCAGACGAGTGGACCGCAGCCCGTGATCACGGCACCATCGATTGATATTGGTCGGCCAACCGGGGTTTCGCCGTCGGCCGTTCCGACAACTCCTCCACCGAGAAATAACAATTCTAGCAGGGTTTCTCCCCCACCACCGCCCTCCGACCAACCCAAACCCCCCACGGAACTGAACTTAGCCTATTAGGGAGGGGGGTATTTTTTGAACCGGCAATTCTCATTTTGAAAGCGCTTTGACGACAACAGCTATTGTAAGTCCTTGTTTTCCTTAGGAGCTTATTTGGCATCATGCATGCAGGATGACGATACGGGAGGTGGGTTGTGATG
>JACQMA010000212.1 GCA_016203825.1 Deltaproteobacteria bacterium
AAAAGGAATTTGCCGAAAAAGAGGCCAATTTTACGAAGCCGATTGGAGAAAAACTGAAAAAGATTATCGATGAACTTGGCAAAAGCGGTGGGTACGTCCTGATCCTTCCCAAGGAAATGATTCTCTATGCCCTTCCGGGGGATGACCTGACGGAGACCATCATCAAGAAGTATAACTCCGGGAAATGAGGAACCATCGCGGTGACCATTGACGAGCGTCTCTTCGATCTCCTTGCCTGTCCACACTGTAAGGGGAGTCTTCTGCTCGTCGATGGTGGTTTTGGACTTCGCTGTGAATCGTGTCATGTGACTTTTCCCATTCAGCATGGTGTTCCAGTGATGCGCGTCGATGCCGTGCCCGCCCGCAAACGGGAAGAGAAGGGAATCGCTTCGGGCAATCAGCCGTCGGCGCTCTTTCGCATTGTCGCTGGTCCCCAGGCGAATCGTACGTTCGAACTCCGTGCTGGGACCTGTCAGGTGCTTGGCCGCGCTGACACCGACGTGCAGCGAACTGCCGTGTTCAATGTCGATGTTCAACTTGCCCTCGATGAGGGGACCAAATCGATGATCATGGCCTATCTTCGACAACAATTTTCGTCCCTTCCGTTTCATCGTGTCCCCGATCTTTTGCTGACGGACGGTGGGATCTCGCGTCTCCACGCCATGGTCGTGGCGGAAGGGGGTAAAGTCGGTCTCTTGGATCTCGTGAGCAAGAATGGGACCGAAGTGAATGGAGTGGAGGTTGAATCCAAACTTCTGACGCAGGGTGATGTGATTGAGCTGGGAGAAACGAAAATCATCTTCGAGGGGTTCTCATGAAATCCATGACGGGATACGGCACGGCGGAAGGAAATGTGGGCAAGGGTCGGCTCTTTATCGAAATCAAGTCCATGAATCACCGTTTCTGCGAAGTCATCACACGATTGCCGCCAAAAATGGGATCGATCGAGGGATTGTTCCGAAAGAAGATTCAGGATCATTTTCTTCGCGGGAAAATTGAGATTTTTGTGAAAGAGAAGACATCCCTTTTTGGCGGTTCTTTTTTGACCGTCGATGCTGATTTGGCGCAAGGCTATCAAGCCTGTTTTCAAAAACTCGCACGAACATTGAGGATCAATCCTCGTGAAGATTTTCTTCGCTATGTCGGGATCGATCGGTTCATCACGGTGATGGAGCGGGAGGGATCCTACGAACGACTCTGGCGATCGATCGAGCAACTCCTCCTCAAGGCCATGCGGCAGGTGGACCGTATGCGCATCATCGAAGGCAATCACACGGCGCGCGATCAGCGAAAAAGACTTCGTCGCTTCTCGCATCTGGTCGCGATGATTCACACACAGTCGTCACGCGCCCTCGATCATCACCTTGATCGCATGCGGCGTCGAATGGTGGAGCGCAATGTCGTTGTGGAAACTGAAGGTCGTCGTTTTGAAGAAGAAGCGGCGACCCTTGCGAGCCGTCAGGATATTGCCGAAGAACTGACGCGACTTGAGAGCCATGCCGCACAATATTCGAGTCTCTTGCGCGAGCGCGGCGCGGTTGGTCGCAAACTTGATTTTCTCCTTCAGGAGATGAATCGGGAAATCAATACGATTGGATCGAAGGCCGCAGATTCAAAGATCTCGGTATGGGTTGTTGAGTGCAAAGCGGAATTAGAGCGGCTGCGCGAACAGGTCCAAAATGTCGAATAGAAAAAAAGGGGCATTGTTCGTCATTTCTGCGCCGTCGGGAACGGGAAAGTCGACCGTCGTTCAACGTTTGCTCGCCAGCCTCCCTGAGCTTGTCCATTCTATTTCCTGCACTACGCGGTCGCCGCGTAGAGGTGAACGACAGGGGATTGAATACGATTTTATGAGCGACGAAGAATTCCGACGTCGCGAGCAGCAGGGATATTTTTTGGAATCGGCCGAAGTCCATGGGGCTTACTATGGAACACCTCGTCAGTTTATTCTCGATGCGATTGCCAGCGGAAAGGGAGTCCTCCTCGATATTGATGTCCAGGGGGGTATGGCCGTCAAACAGACCCATCCTGAGGCCCTCACGATTTTTCTCCTTCCCCCCAGTCTTGAGACACTCGAAGTAAGGCTCAAAGTCCGTGCAACGGATGACCCCGACCAAGTTCGTCTTCGCCTTGAGAATGCCAAGAAAGAACTCGCCTATCAAAGTCGCTACGACTATCGCATCCTCAATGATGATTTGGAAAAAGCAGTCGAGAGTGTGCGTCGTTTGATCGTGAAACATCTGCAAGGAACCACGACCTCATGATTCGTCTTCACGACATCCTTGATCGCGTCACGGCCTATAACCCCGGTGCCGATCTTGATCTGGTCCGCAAGGCCTACGTCTATGCGGCCAAACTTCATGAAGGACAGACGCGTGTCTCCGGTGAACCGTATCTTTCACATCCCCTCGAGGTTGCCGCCATCATTGCCGACATGCGACTCGATGTTCCCTCGATCACCGCCGGCCTCCTCCATGATACCGTTGAAGATACGGTGGCGACCCTCGATGATATCGAGCAGATGTTCGGAACCGAAATCAAGATCCTCGTTGATGGGGTGACCAAACTTTCGAAGCTCAAATTTTCCACGAAGGAAGAAAAGCAAGCTGAAAATTTCCGAAAGATGATTATGGCGATGGCTCAGGATATTCGGGTTGTGCTGATCAAGATTGCCGATCGTCTTCACAACATGCGAACACTCGGTTCGCTCTCTGAAGATCGCCAAGTCGCCATTGCCCAGGAGACCATGGATCTCTATGCCCCGATCGCGAATCGCTTGGGTCTCCAGCACGTGAAGGTTGAGCTTGAAGACCTCGGGCTTAAATACTTGAAGCCCGATGTGTATCAGCTCATCGACGGTCATATTCGGGAACGCAAAAGTGAATACGAAAAAAGAATTCGCGAGATTCGTGAGATCGTCGAGCAGCGGCTCAAGGAGCACAACATTCAGGGTGAGCTCAAGGGTCGCGTCAAACATTTTTACAGCATCTATCGAAAAATGGAGAAGCAGAAAATTGCCTTCGATGAAGTCTATGACATCGTGGCCTGTCGTATCATCGTCGACAATATTCAGCAGTGCTACGAAGCCTTGGGCGTCATCCACTCGATGTGGCGGCCCGTGCCCGGGCGCTTTAAAGACTACATCGCGATG